>NZ_BDUD01000001.1:6614791-6846533 GCF_003113895.1 Nostoc commune NIES-4072
CTACAGCTAATTTTGGATTTTAAATTTTAGATTGACAACACGGATGAATCATCTTTATTTCAATAAAGATGTTTATTTAGTTTGTATCCCCAATTAAAATTGAGGGATTAAAACCAAGTTTAGATTTTGGAATTTGAATCATTCAATCCAAAATCCAAAATCTAAAATTTGGTAATCTTCTGCATCAAATTATCCCACCGCTTTCTGAATACCAATGACTTCAACGTGCTGTGCTTCTGGCAACAAACGCTTCATGCTTTGCTTAACAAAACCTTGCAAAAAACCAATTTGCTGATTTTGCCCAAATACCTTTTGTAAGGTTTGCCGCAAATTCTCCAAATTCAAGCCAGTCCCAGAATCTATTGCTATTTCCTGCTGTTGGAAATATTCAATTAGACTTAATCCTGCAACTCTAGTCAGATAAGCTGCACTTACTCCCTGCACTACGCCACCAGCAACAAAGGTAACAGCATTACTTTTTAGAACAGTAGTAATAGCATTCGTAGAAAGTTCAACTAAACCCAGTTTCAGCATCAAACTTCCCATTGTTCCAGCTACGGTTTGGGCCTGTTCCAAGGAAAATTTCTGCTGATAGATATTACCCAAATCCATTACCATCTGAGCATTAATTGCCGCAGTCGCTAGGATATCAAGGGCTGGGACTGGGTTAGCAAAGGCAGCAGCAGCAGCTATCCATTGATATTGTTCAATAATTGGGGTGGCGCGATCGCGTCTAGTTCCATTCAACCAATTTTTCGCGTCAGCTTTCAACAATCCGGCTTTTCTCATGGTTGTTAACCAAACTAGCCGTTGTCCCTGCTGTGTCAATTCACCCAACTGCTGAGTCAACTGCTGGATATTTGGTGCTGGTTGTTCCATCCACTCTTGCACAGAACCATCAGCCTCATGCTTTCGGACTTTGATGGGAATGGGAGAGGCCGCAGTTGCAACTACATTTCCCTGCATTCGCTGTTTCAATGACAGCAAGACGCTGGCGCTTTCATCGGCTAAATACTGGTCTTGTTTGTTCAAAACCAGGATTGTGGGCTGATTTGCTGCTTTTAGCTGCTGTAAGGCTTGAAATTCTGAGTCTGTCAAATCACCGTTTGTTAAGAACAGAACAAAATCAGATTTTGCTACTTCGGCTAAAACATCTGCATCTGAATTGTCACCCGCTTCTCTAAATAAAGGTGCTGTTTCTTCTAGAGACACTAAATTTCCTGTCTCGACATTTTCCTTTAACACTTTAATTAAAGTGCTTTTACCCACGGATTTACCGCCAGTCACTGCAACTTTAATTTCTTGTCTGTCTAACTCCAACAACAGTTGGGCAACTTGTTCTTTGAGTACCTTTAATGCTGTATGGTTTTCAGCTTCTTGTGCGAGTTGGTTAATTACAGTTTCAGTTTTAGCGATCGCACTTTCGACAGTCGCCCGATCCACTACCATACTATCTAGCTGCTCTAAACTGTCTTTCGGGCGATTTTTTTGGAATAACCACAAACCACCGCCTACAGCTAAGGCACTCAATAAACCAAACTCACCCACCTGCACTATAGAATCGTGCCAACTGTCCAACATCCACAGAGAAAAGGACAGTCCCAATCCTCCCACTAAAATTGGTCGCTGCAACTTCACAACCATGATTCTCCGCGCCTTTTAGATGGCTATTTCTTCCAGAATAGATCAAAATAAAACAAAAACCCTGCAATCTTCATTGATTGCAGGGTTTTTATTTTATCTTTGATTTGGTGGCGGGAAGTGGATTTGAACCACTGACCTTCGGGTTATGAGCCCGACGAGCTACCAGGCTGCTCTATCCCGCGTTGCTCTTGACTTTTATATCATAACCCATAGTCAAGAGTTTGGCAACTACAAAAATGATAATTCTCCAATTACTTCTAAACGTTTGTATTTTCCTAAGGTGACAAACTTTTCACAGAGGCTTTCGGCGGCACTGGGACTAATCCAACCCATTTGCTGGAGTAAGTGAATAGCCACGGCGTATTTTGCTCGTTTTGCCCCATCCATAACTTTAATCGCCAATCCCAAGCCTTCGCCGAGTCTACCAATGCACTGCACTCCTTCTGCACCAGTTTTACTGACCAATTCCCCTGGAGTTAAGCGCATTAGTTCCGTATCAAATTCTCCATCTCCAGCAACCATAGCGGGGTGATGAGTCATCGCACGGACAATGCGCTCCATATCCAGATTGGTACTAGAGGCTAACAATGCATATAAAGATGCCATGTGACCGAGTTGCATCAGATAAGTTGGTGCGCCACAGTCATCATGAGCGCTGATAAATTCTTCAGCTGGCATTCGCAGCAATTCTGCTACTTTGCCTAAAATCAACTGCTGTACTGGGTGCTTGCGATCTAAGTAGTTATTCAAGGGCCAACGACGTTGCTGACAAACAGCTAACATTCCCGCATGTTTACCAGAGCAATTGTATTCCAGAGGACTGTGCTTACCTTCAGGAATTGGACACTGGAGCATAGTTGGGTCAAGATCAGCCCGCCAAAGAATGTTAAATACCTGTCGGACTTGATCTATTCTTCCTTTATGGGAACTTGTGATAATTGCTAAGTCACGATCGCTGAGGTCATAGCGTTCCAGTGTACCTGTGGTGGTGACTGCGAGTGCCTGAAATGGTTTGAGCGCTGAACGGATAAATGCAGCAGTTTCAGAATTCCCGGCAACGGTTAGAACCCGTCCTCGTTCGTCGCATACAACAGCTTGGACTATATGCCTGGATTCAATAATACCTTCCCGCAGCAACCGGACTTCCAGTGCTGTGGCTTGAGTTCGTTTTCCCATTGTCATGGGTTTATATTTATCACCTTTTTTAATTAATTAGTCATTAGTTATTAGTCATTAGTCCTTAGCTAATGACTAATGACCAATGACTCTTTAAAACAAATGCCAAACTATAGTACCAATAACGTACATTCCCGCCAAGCCAGCGAAGGTAAATTGTAACCGCCGCAAGATGGGTTTGATTTCGTATGCGACAATCAAGCGATCGCGGTTGAGGATTTCCTCTGGTTTTGTCCAAGTTTGGCCGTCGTACCAGCCTGACTCTTCATAAAAGACTGTGGGGCTGCAAAGGCGATCGCACACGTAGAACCAGCCTAAGTACAACCTTACCAGTGCCAGCACTACGCCAACACTCGCGGCGGCTGCACCACAGAGGATAAAATGTGCAATATACTTGTTCGGAGGAAAACTTGCTGCTGCCACAGGCCCTGCCACCAGCCAAGATAAACCCCAAATCCAAGCTATTTTCGTGATATACTCGCGCAAATCTAAAGTGGTATCACGAAATAGCCAGGAATTTTTTAACTCTTCGTACTCATTAAGCGGTTGTTGGTCTGTAGGAACTGGGCAATTTGAAACCGAAGACCTAATCATGTTGGCTTACCCTCACCCTCATCAGATTCTGGAAGGGAAATACGCTCTGCATGAATCCAGAACGCTTCTAAATTATAAAACTCTCGTTCCTTGGGCATCATGATGTGAACGATCACATCACCGTAGTCTTGTAGTACCCAACTCCCCTCAACTTTTCCTTCTGTCCTTATGGGACGCCGTTGCAACTCAGCTTCGACCTTTCCTTCAATTGCTTGAGCGATCGCCCTGACTTGTACTTTAGAATAGCCAGTCATCATCACAAAGTAATCAGCTAGGTAAGATACCTCTGCTACTTTGAGCAATATAATCTCACCCGCTTTGCGGTCTGATGCAGCTTCGGCTATCGTTGCAGCTAATTTTCCGCTCTCCTCTTCTGTATGGGCGTGGCTCTTTGCCACACTCTTCGTCAGTGGGACAGATTGTAATGGGAAATTTCCTTGGAAATAATCAGTCATTAAACCTCATGTGCTTTCTTTTGAAACAATTGTTTACATTTACTTACAAATCACAAACAATTGATCTGAAAATGTGTCAATAGGTTTTTTTGAATACTAACAAAAAAACGGGTGTCTATGGGGGCTAGTACCGCAAGGCGGAAGTCACGCATTTAAAAGTCAAAAGTCACGCATGTTTTAATTTTGGGCTTTCTGGCTGTAATTAAATGGTAGGTTTGTTGCCACCGACCTGTCCTAGTTTGATAATTGACTCCTTAGATTTGGACATTAGCAATCAGCAGTTACAGATGGCTATTGTTGTAGTAATAAATTAAACATTAGCTTTTCAGCAAGATTTTCCAGTGAAAATAGTGTTTGCTCCACTGTGCATTAATTGAGTGGTTGGGAAAAATTTTAAGCTATTTACAGCCAAAAAAATTGATTTTTCAGGTTTTATCGCTATTATCCTCAGTTTCTGCAAGTTGAGCTTGAGTAGACCGTAATTCCTCTAATGCCAAATTTAAGCTGAGATTTTTCTCATTAGACTTCTTGCATAAGTCGGGAAAAGGTGAAGGGGGAAGGGGAAAAAATTCTGTATTGTCCCCTTCCCCTAAAACCATTACCCTTTTAGCTCACTGAAAACCTCTTGCTGCTGAGTTTCCATCTGCATATCGCATATAGCCAAAACCTGCTCATCGGGTAGAGACTCCAGAGGTAGTTCAGTAATGGTGCGATCAATCCATTCTAGTAATACATCTTCAAGTCGCCGATGTGTGAAAGCAGCGATTTCCTTTGCTTTTTGTGCCAGTGTTTCAGGGAGTTGAAGGGTGACGATTTCAGCCATTTTCTACTACCTTGCTTTTACTTATGATTGTATCTGCGATCGCTCTGCATCTTCTGGTTAAAAAGAGCGATCGCTTTTCTTTATTGGCGTGGACGGTTCGTTAAAAAGAGCGATCGCTATTGCGTAAACTACAACTCAAACTGGGAATACTGAGTAAAGCGCAGGTATTTGCTGCGTAGAAGTGGCTTGCCATAAAATATCAGGCTGCTGATGCTTTACTAAATAGGAGAAGATTATGGACGTACTTACATTAACTTTTGCACTTGCCCCTCACATTGCAAAGGGGTTAGCTAGTGGTATATATGTACGAACTGGCGGTGTAATTCAACATGCTGTCACAAAACAAGTTGTAGCTTGGTTAAGAGATTTAGTACCAACGCCAACTAGTTCTCCTAATAATTTACTTAACCTTGTTGTTTCAGGGGCTAATGCAGCTGTCACAGCGAAAGGACTAGCTGATGTCAACGGACGTTTAGGTGGTATTGAAAATCAGTTAGGAGAACTTGGGCAAAGTTTACAACTTAATCAAGGAATTTTACAGATAACTACTGCGGCTAGCGTACTTAACCTTGGTGTTTCAGTAATGGGCTTTGCTGTAATAGCGCAGCGCCTCAAGGAGCTAGAAAAACGCTTAAAACAGGCGGAAGAACTATTGAACAAAGTCAATCGCAAAATTGACCTCAGTTTTTATGCTAATTTTCGTGCTGCAATCGAATTAGCAACTAATGCCTTTACGATGGGTAAAACTGAAAATCGTAGAAGTAGCGCGCTACAAGCTATTAACCGCTTTTTAGAAGCAGAGCATATTTATGCTGAATATACCGATAACGAAATTGAGCAAAAAAGCCAAATTGCTGATGAATATCTGTTAACTTTATCTTTAGCTTACCTAGCTGAAGCACGTTGCTATTTAGAATTGCAAGAACACGATACAGCACTTCGCCGATTCCAAGAAGGAGCAAAAGTCCTCCGTTCACGTATTAAAAAATATATTGACATTTTACTCACTTCTAACCCAGCAGCATACTTACAGCCATGTTACAAACATATCAATAATAAATTTTCGCTCGTTTGCTAGTGATTATTACATTTTAAATTTCTTTAATTCATAGATTCAAAGTCAACAAGAAGCAAATTTATCCCATCCATTATTATGGAAAATTTTTCTTCAGGTATGTTTAACTCATGAAAACATTTATCTCTATATCTTTCTTTTTCAATAAAATTAGTGATGGCTTTAATTAATGGCTTTTTTATTTCGTAGCTTTCTTCAGCTTTAGCGATCGCACGTGCGGGGATTTCGTTATTTACACGCAATATTGCTAAGTCAATCAAATCTCTAGATTGTGTACTTGAATCGTTCCATCGGTCAGCATTAGCCATTAGTTTTGATGTAAATCTATCGCTTATACTCAGACAAGGTATTCTTGTCCATTTCGGGTAAACAGGAGAGTCTAAAGTAAAAATCCCATTGGCTACAATTTCTACTTTAATAGTTGTTTCATTGACTACAATAGGAAAACGAATACCATATTGATTTATTGTACTGTCACCTAATTCGATATCTGTTGTACTTTCCAATAATGCTACAATTCCTTCATCGCAAATCAAATTTCTTAAATATCTGTAATTTTCAGTTCCATAAGGGAAGAGAAAATCAATATCTTTACTAAGCCTGTATTCATCATATTCTAACGCCAAGAGTGTACCACCGCCAAAGTATGCAGAAGCTTTTTTGAAAACTTCTGGATTGAAAGCATTAATAATTTTAAGTATATTATTATGATGATCGAGATGAAACATTTCAAAATCCGGTAATATCCAAGAGTTATATTTTTTTGCTAAATAATGAACAAAATCCTTTTCTTCTTGTTTTAAATTATTGAAGGTAGTTTGATGATGCCAATTGCGTTCATACAATTGAACAATTTCTTTCTCACTCATTTGATATACATTTTTTAGCTGCCAACCAATAGACTCTAGAAATGGTAGCTTTTGTCGATTGAGCTTAAACATAATTAACTGTAATGGTTAAATATTCTCTAAGTTATGATTTAGCAATATCCACCTGATTGTAACTATTTTTAGGCGCTCTTCCTTTGCACCTTTGTGAGACAAAAAAGGCGAACCCAAAAAGTTCGCCTTAATTATATGCTGTTGCTCAATCTAAACCCAAATTTAAATCTTCGCTTCTTCTCTCACCAACTTATCCCAACCCAAATCTTTCAAATTATTATTCCGACGCAACGGACGAGTCACCAACTCTAACATGTCACGCGCATTCGTAAAGCCGTGAATTTGAGCAAAAGTGAACTCCACAGACCACTTTGTATTAATACCCCGTGCTTCCAATGGGTTAGCGTGAGCCATACCAGTAATTACCAAATCTGGTTTCAACTCATAAATACGCTGAAGTTGATTGTAATTATCCGGCTTCTCTACAATCCTTGGCAGAGGTGAATTCATTTCCTGGCAAGTTTTCTCCAACAATGCCAACTCAGCAGCTTGATAGCGCTTATCCATGTAGGGAATGCCGATTTCGTGAACTGTCATCCCACAACGAATTAAGAATCTTGCTTGGGAAACTTCCAGCAAGTTATCACCCATGAAGAATACAGATTTACCACGAATCAGTTTCACATAATCTTCTAAACCTGCCCAAATTTGTGCTTCCCGTTCATCCAAACCCTTGGGAGTTATACCAAACACCGAGCAGATTTTCTCAATCCAAGCACGGGTGCCATCGGGGCCAATGGGGAAGGGTGCGCCAATGAGTTTACACTTACGGCGGCGCATTAAGGTGGTAGCTGTGCGGCTGAGGAAGGGGTTGACACCAGCGACATAATACCCTTCTTCTAGTACTGGCAGTTCTGTGAAGCGCTTCGCGGGTAGCCAGCCGGAAACTTTGATGCCTTGTTTCTTCAGTTCCAAGGTTAACTGAGTCACCACGGGGTCGGGAAGAGAACCAAAGAGAACCAAGGGTGGATGATCTACATACTCAGATTCATCTTGGGCAACATCTTCCTTCTTCTTACCGAAGTTTAGCAATTTTGCGATCGCATTACGTTCACTTTTCTCTGTTTCTGCCACCGGAGCCTTATCAGGACAACGGTTAGCCATTGCTGCTAATACGGTGTCTTCCCCTTGGGTAAAGGCGTAATCTAGACCATTTGCCCGCGCTACAACGATGGGAATCCCGATTTCGGATTCTAGTTTCGGTGCTAAACCTTCCAAATCTGTTTTAATAATTTCCGTGGTGCAAGTGCCAATCCAGACAATTACACTAGGATTGCGATCGCGTTTAATCTGCAAGCACAACCGCTTTAACTCTTCATAATCACTTAGTTGTGCCGAAATATCGCCCTCTTCCAACTCTGCCATTGCATAGCGGGGTTCTGCAAAAATCATCACCCCCATCGCATTTTGCAGGAAGTAGCCACAAGTTTTTGTCCCAATCACCAAAAAGAAGCTATCTTCAATTTTTTGATATAACCATGCCACGCAGCTAATTGGGCAAAAGGTATGGTAATTTCCAGTTTCACATTCAAAGCTTAAAGCTTCTGGTTGTTGAGCGACAGTCATTTTGGTTTTTTCTCCCCTTGATATTTAATGACAGGTCAACCAATTTTAGATTTTAGATTGATAATTTTGGATTGAAGACTGGGACAACAAAAGTAACCTTTGTCTGACGACAATTTCCCTAATTCCTCATCCAAAATCCCAAATCTAAAACTTAAATTGCGAGGAACGGCAATAATTAAGCGTTGGGGAAGAGACGGGCAATTTCTGATTCATCAAAAACGCCTGCTGGCAGTTCTTCCCCCAAAAAATCATTATTTTCTTCAGCCTTTTGTAAAGCTGTTTCATCACTCCAGACATCTGACAACACGTCTTTAAACGCATTCTCATCTAGTGAACTATCTTCAAGCGCCTCGTCTTCATCGAGCTTGATTTCCATTGCATCTGTTGTACCGAAGCCCATGTCCCCAAACTCATTTGCTTCTAAACTAGAGGTTTCGAGAGACTCTTCTTTTGAGTCATGTCCGTTGGATAAGGAAATATCACCAAAGGCATCTTCGGTTTCTTGTAAATCACTGAGTTCTAGGCTTTGCTCCTCAGAATCCCCGATTGTGACTTCTTGAATTACTGCCATCGCCGCAAAGTCATTTGTATGAGAATGTGTCAATGTTTCATATTCAGGCTTTTCGTCAATGACAGCTGCTGCTTCTTCTACGAATCTCTCTACTTCTGGGTTGGCGAAGCGATTACCAAGAGCGAAATCTGGGTCAAAATGCAAATCCAGTACTTCAATCAGGGTATCAGCATCAGGATTGAGTTTGGCAAAGGGCAACATTAACTGCGCTAGTTTTGGCTCTAGGGCGTTAACAACTCCCAGGATGAGGTAAGAAGGTGGTCGCTTCCCGCCATCAGGTGTGTATACCGATTCTACTTGCATGTGCAGCGTGATCCAGTCCCGATTGTTCTGGAAAAATTGCAACCACTTTTGTTTTAATGAGCCTGTAAAGCTGTGAAAGAATGCCATGTTATTGTCCCCCATCCTGAGAACTTGGTGATTTATACAATCATCAAGTCTAGTTCCTCTTCTGAATTAGGAACCTGGGGTTTACCCGGATTTAGATAAAAATCGGATAACAAAGAGAACAACTCACGATCTGGTGTGTCATTAGGCACAACACCTTCTGGACGTGCCAGAATTTGGTCGGCGATGTTGAGATAGTAGTCGCAAACGTAGTCTAGAGAAGGATCTTGCTCTGCCATCTCAAACAAAGTCTTACCTTTCACACGGGAAACACGGATATCTTCAATCAAAGGTAAAACTTCTAGAACTGGCATTGGCACTGCTTCTATATATTTTTCAATCAAGTCGCGCTTGGAGGTGCGGTTGCCAATTAACCCAGCTAGACGCAGTGGGTGAGTTCTTGCTTTTTCACGGACTGAAGCCGCAATCCGATTTGCCGCAAACAAAGCATCAAAGCCGTTGTCTGTAACAATCAGGCAGTAATCAGCATAGTTGAGTGGTGCTGCAAAACCACCGCAAACTACGTCACCCAGAACGTCAAAAAGAATTACATCGTATTCATCAAAGGCGTTGAGTTCCTTAAGTAATTTTACGGTTTCGCCGACTACGTATCCACCGCACCCAGCACCCGCAGGTGGGCCACCAGCTTCTACGCAATCCACGCCGCCGTAGCCTTTATAAATTACATCTTCAGGCCAGACATCTTCGTAGTGATAGTCTTTTTCTTGGAGGGTATCGATAATTGTAGGAATCAAAAACCCAGTCAGGGTAAAGGTACTGTCATGTTTGGGGTCGCAACCAATTTGCAGCACTTTTTTGCCACGTTTAGCTAGGGCGACGGATATATTACAGCTAGTTGTGGATTTACCGATACCACCTTTTCCGTAGACTGCTAGTTTCACTTTTATTTGCCTCTTATAGCTTCTTGTCAAACTTGTGGCTCAAACATTTGCCTTCACCTTTCCTGAGATGGCGATGCGTGAGGTCTGTGAATGTCATTATTGGGCAAATTACATAGAAAAGAAAGTGGCTCTTAATTTGGAAAACGGTCTTAGCTGATGAATTAAATCACAATTATATTTATTTAGGGTTTTATCGGGCTTAGAGGCTTTATAAGCTCTAAAAACTATAAAAAAACAGTTTTTATTACTCATTTGTATAAAAAGAGTTACAAAAAACAAAAAATCTGAAATTGGCTTTTTTGAATACTTTTCATACAATTAGCTGATGGCCGGATAACGTGTTTTCAAGGCATTGGGGCCCAGGGGAAAGGGTAAAGAAAGGTATATGCAGCCTGATGCTTGAAATATTACTGAAATTTGCGTTAGCGTAGCTCACCGTTGGCGAAGCCTCTCGTAGAGAAGGTATCGCAGATAAATTGCCAGTTTTCAGTCGGTAGTCACAAGCATTTAATTGCTGCTTGAGAGTAAGTTACTCTGATTTTGTAAAAAATTATTAATTTGTCAAATATTTTCCAAGAGCCACAGCAATAGAATTCGCGGCTAAACAAAGCAAAGTCCACCTCCGTGGGCTAAGAGAACAATTTTAGAGTGGACATAAATCCTAAAATTTATTTCAGTCGAGCTATAGAAGGGAATTAGGACACCTCAGTTTCAAGTCCGTGGATTTCCTGTAATGTTTGCCAGCCAGCTTGCCACTGGGAGTTATCTTGTAATAATTTAGCATTTATCCAAAAACGGACTTTCGGATCGCAAGCAGCAACCATTTCGGCATAAACCCAATTAGCCTGATTTTTCCGATTGACTACCTGGAAGTGTCGCCAACCATCGACTTTTTGCTGTGCCGTCCACTTAGAACCAACTAAGTAAGGAAATTTTTGTTTTTTAGTCATTTGTCATTTGTCATTTGTCATTGTTATTCTTCCCCTACTCCCCCTGCTCCCTCTTTTAAGATGTCACTAAATCACCATTACGGGTAAACTTCTGGCAATGCAACTCATTATCTTGCTGAACACATAGCGAAAACCATCTAATATGGCTCCAGCAGGTGTTGATGTTGTTGGTAATTTTGCGCTTTTTCTTGGAAAGGCGTTGTCTTACGATTTCATTAGGGCAAAGAATCTCTAACGTACCCGTACCATCTTCGTAATTAACGATGCGAAATAGACAGTCTTGCAACATCGCACGGCTACTGCTGTCAAAGAACCGCTTAAACCTCTGTAGCTTTTCCCCTTCAGTCATTTGGCTGATTGGCTTTATTTTAAATAACTCTTCATCCTCAAAGTCAAAGTCATCATCTTCAAAGTCGTAGGGGTCAATCATTTTCAGCCTCTTGCTTCACTAACTGCCAATACCATGCTATGGTTCCTCGTTTTTCATAGGACTCATTATCAATAAAAATACGAGTACCATCTGATGATTCGTTAACTAAAACCCAATTAGCAGCCAATGCAGTCGAAGGAAATGCTATTAAAGAAGCTATTACTAATCCTAGAATTCGTTTCATAGAATCAATAAATATCTTAATTAAAAGTTTTGCATGGTTAAAAGGCGATTTTTACCTGCAATAATCTAACTACCTTTTAGGGGAGCATCCACTTTCGGCGGATCTACTTTTTTAGATGAACCATATAGTAGGGTTTTCGGAGTATCAGAATTATGTTTCTTCCAAAAGTGGATGCTCCCCCTTTTAGCAGGCTTATCAGCTAATATATTTTATTGGTCTATTACCTATAATTGGTTCAGTAATTCTGCTAAACCCCAATCTGGTAAGATACTTAAGTAAAAAATAATTTATAAAGCAAGTATGAACTTTCTATTAAATAACTTATATAAATAACCCAAGCCGCGTTTTCATCATTCACATTTGGATAGTGATAGTGTTCGTCATCAATTCCATAAATGACTAAGGTAAGAGTGATAGTGTTCGTCATCAATTCCATAAATGACTAAGGTAAGATAGGAGAAGCTTTTGAGAAGTAAGCGGTATGACTTCATCATTTAATGAAAAAGCTGAAAAAGCAACGATCGCGCGTACAGAACGAGGACTGACGATCGCAGGTACGCGCATTACCCTATACGATGTGATGGACTATGTGACAGAACAGTATCCGCCAAAGTTCATTCGTGCCATGCTCAACTTGACAGATGAGCAAGTCAATGATGCTTTGTCTTACATTGAAACGCATCGTCAAGAGGTTGAAGCTGAGTATCAACTCGTTCTCAAGGAAGCTGAAGAACTGCGGCAGTACTACGAAGAACAGAATCGTGAATTGGTTGAGAAAATTGCCAAGATGCCGCCACCACCCGGACGAGAAGCGGCTTGGGAAAAACTTCAGTTGCAGAAAGCCAGACTGAGAGCCAAACTTGAACCCCAGACATGATTTTTCTCGTCGATCATAATCTTGAGGGACACGCACTGCTTTTATCAGGCAGCATCACAAATCAAGGTTGGCAAGATTTGTTTTCAATCCGCTTTGTTCTTCTTGAAGAGATGTCACTATCAGTTAATAGCAGCGACAGAGTTGTGTGGAGATTTGCTCAAACAAATCAGATGCTCCTACTCACAGCCAATCGTAGAATGAAAGGAAAGGATTCCCTAGAGCAAGTATTGCAGGAAGAAAATACGCCGACTTCGTTTCCTGTTATCACGATTGGAGATGCCGATCGAGTTTTGAATGACCCTGATTACCGGGATCTCTGTGTTAACCGCCTACTTGAAATTGTTCTTTACATTGAAAATTACATAGGGACACGTCGAATTTTCATTCCATAAGTTGTTCTAGTGGTTGTGCAATGAACAAGAATCGCACATAGGAAAATCGGAACTACGGGAAAATACGACTTTTACAAGACGTGAACACCGATCTAGGCGATCACTCCCCTCTTCATACAATATCTATTAACAGCAGAAATTATCTTTACTTGGTGTTCTGGTGGTAGCCTCTGACAAGCCCTCCGGGTTCGCAGTCGCCTGCGGAGGGAAACCCTCCCGCAGCGCTGTCTCACTGCTGCACCTCTACGTTCCTGAAAAAGCCTATGCAACCTACTAATCCTAACCAATTTACAGAAAAAGCCTGGGAAGCGATCGCCCATACCCCGGATATTGTTAAACAATATCAACAACAGCAAATTGAAAGTGAACACCTGATGAAAGCACTGCTAGAACAAGATGGTCTAGCAACTGGGATTCTCACTAAAGCGGGTGTTAACCTCCAAAAACTGCGCGATCGCACTGAACAATTTTTTCAACGTCAGCCGAAAGTATCTGGTACTAGCAGTTCTGTCTACTTAGGACGCAGCTTGGATACACTTCTAGATCGAGCAGACGGATATCGTAAAGACTTTCAAGACGAATATATTTCTATTGAACACTTATTGCTGGCTTACGCTAAAGATGACCGCTTTGGCAAAGCTTTATTCCAAGAGTTTGGTTTAGACGAAGGCAAGCTAAAAAATATTATTAAACAAGTTCGAGGGAGCCAAAAAGTGACCGACCAAAATCCAGAAGGCAAATACGAAGCACTGGAAAAATACGGGCGTGACCTTACAGAAGCTGCGCGTAAAGGTCAACTCGATCCAGTGATTGGGCGAGATGATGAAATTCGTCGGACTGTGCAAATTCTCTCTCGCCGCACCAAAAATAACCCTGTGCTAATTGGTGAACCAGGTGTTGGTAAAACTGCGATCGCCGAAGGATTAGCACAACGCATTATCGCAGGTGATGTACCTCAATCCCTCAAAGACCGCAAGTTAATCGCTTTAGATATGGGTGCTTTGATTGCGGGGGCAAAATTCCGGGGTGAATTTGAAGAACGTCTGAAAGCAGTATTAAAAGAAGTTACTGAATCTGGCGGCAATATTGTTTTATTTATTGATGAAATTCACACCGTTGTCGGCGCTGGTGCAACCCAAGGCGCGATGGATGCTGGTAACTTATTAAAACCGATGTTGGCGCGGGGCGAATTGCGCTGTATTGGGGCGACAACCCTAGATGAATACCGCAAATATATCGAAAAAGATGCCGCACTAGAAAGACGTTTCCAGCAAGTTTATGTCGATCAACCCAGTGTAGAAGATAGCATTTCGATTTTGCGCGGGTTGAGAGAACGTTATGAAAACCACCACGGGGTGAAAATTTCGGATAGTGCTTTAGTTGCAGCAGCCGTATTGTCGAGTCGTTATATTAGCGATCGCTTCCTCCCTGATAAAGCCATTGACTTAGTGGATGAAGCCGCCGCGAGATTAAAAATGGAGATTACCTCCAAACCTGAAGAACTCGACGAAATTGATCGCAAGATTCTGCAATTGGAAATGGAGAAGCTATCGCTGCAAAAAGAAAGCGATGCTGCTTCTCGTGAACGTCTAGGAAGATTGGAAAAAGAAATTGCCGATCTCAAAGAAGAACAAAAAACGCTGAATACTCAATGGCAGTCTGAAAAAGATATCATTGACAAAATTCAGTCTGTGAAAAAAGAGATTGAACGGGTTAACTTAGAGATTCAGCAAGCAGAACGCGACTACGACCTTAACCGCGCTGCGGAGTTGAAATACGGGAATTTAACCAGTTTGCACCGTCAATTGGAAACAGTAGAATCTGAATTGGCAAATGCTCAAAGAAGTGGTAAATCACTATTACGGGAAGAAGTCACAGAAGGTGATATTGCTGAAATTATTTCTAAATGGACAGGAATTCCTATCAGCAAGTTAGTGGAATCTGAGAAAGAAAAACTGCTGCATTTAGAAGATGAACTGCACCGTCGGGTGGTTGGACAAGAAGAAGCAGTCACAGCTGTAGCCGATGCAATTCAGCGATCGCGGGCTGGATTAGCTGATCCCAATCGTCCTATTGCTAGCTTTATTTTCCTTGGGCCTACAGGTGTGGGTAAAACCGAGTTAGCGAAAGCGCTGGCGGCGTATATGTTCGATAGCGAAGATGCGCTGGTGCGAATCGATATGTCTGAATATATGGAGAAACACGCCGTCTCTCGTTTAATCGGTGCGCCTCCAGGATACGTGGGTTATGAAGAAGGCGGACAACTTACAGAAGCGATTCGTCGCCGTCCTTATTCAGTGATTCTTTTCGACGAAATCGAGAAAGCACACCCCGATGTATTTAATATCTTCTTGCAAATCCTTGATGATGGTCGCGTTACTGATGCTCAAGGTCATAAGGTGGACTTCAAAAACGCTATTATCATCATGACCAGCAACATCGGTTCGCAGTATATTCTGGATGTCGCCGGAGATAACACCCACTACGACGAAATGCGCCGTCGAGTAATGGAAGTAATGCGGAATAGCTTCCGTCCAGAGTTCCTGAATCGGCTTGACGAAATTATCATCTTCCACGGTTTGGACAAGAAGGAATTACGGCATATTGTGCTACTGCAAGTGGAAAGATTACGGCAAAGATTGAGCGATCGCAAAATATCCCTCAAGCTCTCGGATGCTGCACTTGACTTTTTAGCCGAAGTAGGCTATGACCCAGTTTATGGGGCACGTCCATTGAAGCGGGCGATTCAGCGAGAGTTAGAAACTCAAATCGCTAAAGCCATCTTGCGCGGTGAATTCACCGATGGCAACACCATCTTTGTAGATGTACAAAATGAGCGTCTTTCTTTTAGTCGCTTACCTGCTGAGGTATTTAGCAGCTAATTGAGAAAGAGGCAAGGGAGCAGGGAGCAAGAGGACAAAGTGACTTAATTAACTCATCCCCCGGCTTCAAGCCGGGGGGAAATCGAAGTCATTAGTTATTAGTAGTTATACGTGATTTTTCGTGTTTAATAATACTAATGAATATTGACCAATGACTAATGACCAAGATGATTTCATAAAAAAACGCCAAGTTAAGCAAGAGCCTCTTGGCGTTTTTTTGTGAAACATTCGTAAGGTAATAATTACAAATTACGAATTATTTTGACTCTTACAAAGTACTTGTCGCATTTTACGCATATTTGCAGGCAATTCAAAGTTCATTGCTTGTTGAATGAAAATTGATGGAATTGGAATAAGAGGTGTAGCTTGCACAGTATAAGCAAGTATTGTGCCGTTACCGCAATCTTTGAGTACTAAATTGGCGTCAAAATCCTCAAAAGTCCCTTTTTCCATGCGAAATTGGATTTGTTGCCCCAGCACTTCTACAACGTTGAGGTAAATTTCAACTTGAGCTGTGAAAAAGAAAAAGGCTTTTTGTGCTGCTTGATACAGGCGTTTGACTTCACCTTTGTGTAATATCTCGCTTTTAGTGATATCGGGAAAATATTGAACCCACCGGGGGTAATCAGTTAATTGTTGCCAGACTTGCGATCGCACCATCGGCACATACATCCAGGCTGTCACCGCGCCACCCCAGGTTTTATGCGATCGTGTTTCTATTAAAATTTCACCCTGTACCAGCAACTTTTGCTTATCTTGACTCCAAGCCATATCTGAACCTGCAATAATTGAGTCTGAGATATGAGACACAGACATCATGATTTTAGTTACTCCTCAACTCATCCACCTAAAATGGAGTTGAAACTACAAGCCATAAAACTTGATTTAGATCCAACCCATTCAATTTTAGTTACAGTGTAATGCCTATCCTTTACAGAAACGGCGAGTTTTTGGTAATTATTTCAGTTATCTTACTGGAAAAACTGTAGTTCTTATCACAATTAACACAATCAATATTTAAGTAGACTTGATAATAGCGGTATTTATAAATTAAAAACTAAGTTATTAACAGCAAGAATGGCACAGAAACGACCTAATATCAAGTACTTTACCCCAACATTTGGATAGGATATCTCGATTTTTACGTATTATTTCTAATGAAACTGTAACTTCATCGTAATTTCATATTTTGTTGTCAATATCAAGTGTAATCTCTGTTGAGTTGAGAGGAAAAGTAGGTGAGTCAATCTTCTTTAAATCGTAGATTAATCCAGATTTTCGGTATCCTTCTCGGCATTAGCGTAGCCGTCTGGGTACTGAGAGGTTTTGGTATTCTCACTTTTATCCCAGGTGGAATAATTTGGCTACTGCTATTAGGGGCGATCGCGATCGCAATTATCAGTTACGTTCAAAGAACTTGGTGGCGTTTTTAGTCATTTGTCATTTGTCATTTGTCATTGGTCAGTGGTACAAGAGTTTTTGGTATATACCGCGCCACTCCTGGGCGAAAAAACTAATGATATCGAACTAATTCAAACCATGCCCCAAGGGATGCCCATAGCTCTGCCGTTGGGTGGGCATGGTTTCTCCTGAACTAATGACTAATGACTAATGACTAAGCCTATTTTGACTAATACCAATTTAATGTGAAGCTGCACTAAATAAGTAACTCTCTATTCTTGGCGTTCTTGGCGTACTTGGCGGTTCGTTTAATATTCTATGCATCTTCATAGAGAATTGGTATAACTACCAGAAGTATTTAATACTGAAGCAAAGCCAACAATTTACTAGAGGAAACGAACATGGCAAAGTATATATGTACTGTTTGCGCTTATGAATATGACCCAGAAGTAGGCGATCCAGATAGTGATATAGCACCAGGAACAGCCTTTGAAAATATACCAGATGATTGGGTATGTCCGACTTGCGGTGCCACAAAAGATCAATTTGAAGTAGTTGAAGAGTGAAGATAACGGCTAGCCTAGTAAAGTACGTGCTATTGAGAAATTTTAGAACTTGCTACCGTTACGAATCGTAGTTATTGGGGGTGGGGCAGCAGGATTTTTTGGCGCGATCGCTTGTGCTAAAGCCAATCCTGATGCCCAAGTTACATTACTCGAAGCTAGTCGCCAACCCCTAGCGAAAGTGCTAATTTCTGGTGGCGGACGCTGCAACGTTACTCATGCTTGCTTTTTGCCTGAAGAGTTGGTGCAAAATTACCCTAGAGGTGCAAAAGCTTTGCGGGGTGCTTTGACTCGGTTTGGGCCTCAAGACACAGTAGCTTGGTTTGCTGCTGCTGGAGTCTATCTAAAAACTGAAGCCGATGGCCGGATGTTTCCTGTCACCAACACTTCAGAAACCATTGTGGAATGTTTGATTAAAGCGGTGGCGACATCTGGGGTAAAACTTCGTATCAGTACACACGTAACTTCAGTTAAAACCGCACCAGATGGGGGGTTTGATATTCTTCTGAAATCGGGAGAGTCGATTAAATGCGATCGCTTACTTCTTGCAACCGGCAGCAGCCTTGTGGGTTATAAAATTGTTAAAGAGTTAGGTCATCAAATAGAACCGCCAGTACCCTCTCTATTTACCTTCAACATTGCTGATCCTCAATTGCAAGCTCTAGCTGGAGTTAGCGTTAACCCTGTGCAATTGCGGTTATCTGGGGGTGGAAAATCCCAATTACAACAAATTGGCTCATTACTAATTACCCACTGGGGTTTGAGTGGCCCGGCTGTTCTGAAGCTTTCTGCTTGGGGTGCGAGAGTTCTGCACGAAAGCCGCTATCAAGCCACATTATTGATTAATTGGTTGCCTGATTTGCACCAAGAACAAGTGCGAGAAAAAGTTTTAGCAGTCAAAGATGAATGGGGAAAGAAAGCGATCGCATTGCATCGCGGCGTCGATCTCCCCCATCGTCTCTGGCAATATATCATTGCCCGTGCAGGCATTACCACAGAAGACCGTTGGGCAGAAATATCTAGTAAAACCTTAAATAAACTGGTGCAAGAACTTACTCAGGGGCAATACTTAATCAACGGCAAAGGAGCCTTTAAAGAAGAATTTGTTACCTGTGGCGGTGTCAACCTCAAAGAAGTCAACTTTAAGACGATGGAAAGTAGGTTAGTTCCTGGTCTTTATTTTGCTGGAGAAATCTTAGATATTGATGGTGTTACTGGTGGGTTTAACTTCCAAAGTGCTTGGACAACTGGGTATTTATCAGGGATAGCAATGGCGAATAGCCAGATAGTTTAAGTTGGTAGTAAGGACTTTATTCCTTACTACTAACTTATAAAAATTAATCTAGCAGACTACTATAAATGTTACAGTTAAAATTTATTTATTCTCAAAAATATAACTTTAAAATATTATCTCAGTCCTCTATTTATCAAATATTCAGCTTGTTCTACAAATCCCTCTATCCAATCCATCACAGATTTACTAGCCTCTTTGATTGTTATGCAATCGTCATGTAGAAAATAAACACAAGAGTCATCTTGTCCATCGGCAATAATAAACCACGGATCTCCATGTAAAGCACAGATACAGAAAGCATTATCAGGCAAGGTTGTACATTCGTCTCCTTCAGCAATGGACTCAAGGAGACTCTCTCGTTGCCACTCATTCATTTTGATAAGTCGCTCAAAGTAAAACTCAAATTCCGAACCTCTAACAAGCTTTCCAGCACTATGCCCAAGTAAACCTAAGATTTCTCTGTAAGTTTTTGGTAAAACTCCATATTTACTTTCAATATATGCAATTTCCTCTGAGGTACATCCTTGTAACTCTTGCTCATTTGTTACTATTCCACTAGTAAACAAACGCTCTCTTAATTTTTGTATATTATTAATCATTTTAAAACCTCGAAGTTTCTAGAGAATAAATAATCTTGAGCTTAATTACTAATTATCTAGCTAGTACAAAGCGGCAAAAATAAAGCTACTATCCTTTGTAGATCAATTTTGAATACACCCAACAATGAAACTCAGCGAAATCCTCCGCCAATTTGGTAATGCCGTCACTAATCATAGCCTGACTAGCAACCCAGACCATGACCCAGAAATTACAGGGGTAGCAGGCATTGATGAAGCTAGCAACGGTACTCTCAGCTACGTAGAAGGGGCAAAATTTGGATCTTTTGTGGCTAAAACCAATGCTAGTGCTTTAATTTTGCCTCAAGACGAAAAATTACAAGTGCTTGCACAAGAGAGGGGTATTGTCTGGCTCACAACCCCAGAACCGCGACTGTTGTTTGCTAAAGCGATCGCACTTTTTTACCAACCATATCGCCCTATCCCAGAAATTCATCCCACTGCTGTGATTCACTCTACGGCAAAAGTTGGTAATGATGTTTATATTGGCCCCCATGCTGTGATTCAACAAAGGGTAGAAATTGGCGATGGCGCAATTATTCATCCGAATGTGGTGATTTATCCAGATGCCAAAATAGGCGATCGCACCACCTTACACGCCAACTGTACCATCCACGAACGCACCCGCATCGGTGCAGATTGCGTGATTCACAGTGGTGCTGTCATTGGTGCAGAAGGCTTTGGTTTTGTTCCTATCCAGACTGGTTGGTTCAAAATGGAACAATCTGGCTATACAGTTTTAGAAGATGGCGTAGAAGTTGGCTGCAACAGTGGCATTGACCGCCCAGCCGTCGGAGAAACACGGGTAGGTCGCAATACAGTAATTGACAGCTTAGTGCAAATAGGTCACGGTTGCAAAATTGGTTCTGGCTGTGCGATCGCAGGTCAGGTTGGTATGGCGGGAGGTGTTCAACTGGGAAATCGCGTGATTTTAGCTGGACAAACAGGGATAGTCAATCAAGTGAAGATGGGAGATGGGGCGATGACATCTGCTCAAACTGGAATTCACAGCGATGTTGCACCAGGAGAAGTTGTCTGCGGATCTCCAGCCATTCCTTACAAACTATATCTCAAGGTATGTGCTGTTTATAGTCGCCTGCCAGATATGTATCAATCGCTAAAACAATTGCAACGTAAATTTAAAGATAGCCCTGGCGACTAAAAGTCGTGGCTATACAGACTAAACCCATGCAGGTGGGTTTAAAACTTTTTATTTTTGATGGGAAATAGACCGTGCTATAGGGGCAATTCATGAATTGCCCCTACCTTGTACTGCACAAACTAAAATCCTAACTTTTCCAATACTGGCTTGGTAGAAACAACGTGGCGATCTAAACCCAGTTCTTTTGGACTAATCCCAAGTGCTAAAGCAATCAACTGCGGTAAATGCAGCACTGGTAAACCTAATTTTTGCTCAATCACCTTTTCCACCTCTGGCTGACGCGAATCTAAATTTAAGTGGCACAGTGGACAAGGTGTAACTATACAGTCAGCGCCAGATGTCAAAGCATCCTGAATATGCATCCCCGCCATCTTGAAAGATTGGGTAGTGGCATAACTAGCCAAGGGCCAACCACAACATTGTGTCCGGCCTCGGTAATAAATTGGCGTCGCACCCACCGCCCGAAACATATTTTCCATCGCTTCCGGTTTGAACGGGTCATCATAGGGCATGGACTTTTGGGCACGGAGGAGATAACAGCCATAAAAAGCCGCGCATTTTAATCCAGTTAACTTCCGAGTGACACGTTTGGTAATTTCCTCTAAACCGTAATCTGTTACCAAAGCGTAAAGAAGATGTTTAACATCGGTACTGCCGCGATAAGGTGAACAGCCTTCTTTATTCAGCAAGCCATTAACCTGTTGAATGTATGCAGGGTCAGTTGTTTGGCATTCTTTTAGGTGTTCGTTCACATGACCGATAACACCTTGACAAGTGCTGCAATGGGTAAGTAAGGGCAAATTTAATTCTTCAGCTAGGGCAATATTTCTGGCGTTGACTGTATCTTCAAGCAGTTTAGAATCTTCTTTAAATGTGCCAGAACCGCAGCAAGCAGCTTTTTTAAGTTCAACCAGTTCAATACCCAGTGCTTGGGTAAGCGCTTGAGTTGACTGGTAAAGTTCCCGACAGGCCCCTTGGGCAACACAACCAGGGAAGTAAGCGTATTTAAGTGTCTGAGATAGCATAGAGGTATGTTTGGGTTAGAGCGATCGCTCTAAAACAATAACTGTTTTATGATTCCTTGTTAGCACCTAAGCTAGGTATGTTTGACGTTCACTGTCTTTTTAACCGTCTAGGTTCAAAGCCGCAGCGTCTATATATTCTGATTGCTAGCAAGGCTGTAAATACTGACCGAGACATTGTAAAAAAAGTTAGTAATAATTGGACAACCGAAACATTTACATCTTGTTGGCAATGGTATAGTCCGCTCCTATACCCAATTCTAAGAAAACTTACCCGATTCTTTTGAGTAAGGGGAGGGATTTTCTAACAGAAAAATCCTTGGTAGTATACGGGCGATCGCGCTTGACGATAAGATGTATATGCTCAAAACAATGTTTCCCGTAAAGAGCAGAACCTAGCAACTGGTTAAGGACTTTTATTATTTATGAGCCAAACGGAACTTTTTGATAAGGTCAAGAAAATCGTCACCGAACAACTGAGTGTTGATGATGCTGACAAAATCACTCCCCAGTCCAAATTTATGGAAGATTTGGGAGCAGATTCCTTAGACACCGTTGAACTGGTGATGGCTTTGGAAGAAGAATTTGATATCGAAATTCCTGACGAAGCTGCCGAACAGATTGTATCGGTTCAAGACGCAGTAGATTACATCAATAACAAAGTTACCGCATCAGCTTAAAAAAGTTTTGAGTCTTTGAAGTTTAGATGGCAATGCCATGCCCCCTCCGGGCATCTAGGCAAAAACCACTGATCTGACTTTTCACTGAGTGCTGAGAGACGCGATTAATCGCGTCTGTACAGGGTTTAGGAGTTAGAGTTTTAGGAGGCAAAAGTTCGGAGTTTTCTCCATCTTTGGATGCTTCCAAAACTCAGAACTCAGGACTGGCTCAACGCCCCGCTAACGCTAACAAAACTTAGCACTATTTAATGCCTGCTGCTTTTTCGCCACCTTTAACTGAATCATGACAGATTATACACGTAAACGCGTTGTTGTAACTGGTGTTGGCGCGATTACACCTATCGGTAACACAGCAACAGAATTTTGGGATGGATTATTGAGTGGACGTAATGGCATTGACCGCATCACATTTTTTGATGCGTCTCGCCATGATTGCCGCATTGCTGGTGAAGTAAAAAACTTCGATCCACATGATTACTTGGAACGCAAAGAGGCCAAGCGCATGGATCGATTTGCCCAATTTGGGGTTTCGGCAGCAAAACAGGCTCTAGCTAACGCGCAGTTAGTTATTAATGAACTGAATGCAGAACAGGTAGGTGTCATGATCGGTTCTGGCATTGGCGGCATTAAGGTATTAGAAGACCAGCAAACTATCTACCTCAACCGTGGGCCTGATCGCTGTAGTCCATTCATGATACCGATGATGATCGCCAATATGGCAGCAGGATTAACGGCAATTCACACGGGTGCTAAAGGGCCAAATTCCTGTCCTGTAACTGCTTGCGCTGCTGGCTCTAACGCTGTAGGCGATGCTTTTCGGTTAATCCAAGGGGGATATGCCCAGGCAATGATTTGCGGCGGAACAGAGTCGGCTGTGACACCATTATCGATGGCTGGGTTTGCCGCTTGCAAAGCCCTCTCTTTTCGCAATGACGATCCGGCTCATGCTTGCCGTCCCTTTGACCGTGATCGTGATGGATTTGTCTTGGGTGAAGGTTCAGGAATTTTAATTCTAGAAGAACTGCAACACGCCCTCAGTCGCGGCGCTCACATTTATGCCGAAATGATCGGCTATGGTATGACCTGTGACGCTTACCATATCACTTCCCCCGTCCCTGGTGGACTTGGAGCCGCTAGAGCAATCGAACTAGCGCTCAAAGATGCCAACATAACTCCTGAACATATTAGCTATATTAATGCTCACGGCACTAGTACCCCAGCTAATGATTCAACAGAAACCTCAGCAATCAAAAAAGCTTTGGGAGAACATGCCTATAAAGTGGCAATTAGCTCCACCAAATCAATGACAGGTCATTTATTGGGCGGTTCTGGAGGTATTGAAGCAGTCGCAACAGTGCTGGCGATCGCTAATGACCAAATTCCACCGACAATAAATCTGGAAAATCCCGATCCAGAGTGTGACTTAGATTACGTGCCTAACTATAGCCGCGCTCAAAAAGTCGAGGTGGCAATATCCAATTCTTTTGGGTTTGGCGGTCATAATGTCACACTGGCCTTTAAGAAATACGTTTAAAAGAAGTCAGGAGTCAGAATTTAGAAGTCAGGGGAGCAGGGAGCAGGGGGAGATTAGGGGGATGAGGGAGATGAGGGAGTGAGTGAGGGACAAGAATTAATAACCAATGCCCCATGCCCAATGCCCCATGCCCAATGCCCAATGCCCAATGCCCAATGCCCAATGCCCAAAGTATCATAGATATCATTCCGATATAACTTAAGCGTTCAACATGACCCAATTATCAGCTTGATTTATCACCAGAAACTCAGGAGATCCCGCTTGTCCATCGACAAGCGGGAGTGGGATGATGAGGATACTGTGGGGAATCTAAAATAACCCCAGCAAGAGAAGCTACGAAGAGTGCTAACCCGTCGTTAAAAACAAGAGATTATGACTGTTGCAACCCAATCCGCCAAAGAATTGTCCGTCGAAGAACTGGCTATTAACTCGATCCGCTTCTTGGCTGTTGATGCCGTAGAAAAAGCAAAATCGGGACACCCAGGACTACCAATGGGCGCGGCTCCGATGGCTTTTGTCCTCTGGGATCGCTTTTTGAAGTTTAATCCCAAGAATCCCAAATGGTTTAACCGCGATCGCTTTGTCTTGTCTGCCGGTCATGGCTCAATGTTGCAGTACGCCCTACTGTACCTGGCAGGCTACGATAGCGTCACCATTGAAGATATCAAACAATTCCGTCAATGGGAATCCAAAACCCCTGGACACCCCGAAAACTTCATGACCCCAGGCGTGGAAGTCACAACTGGCCCCTTGGGTCAAGGAATTGCTAATGGAGTTGGTTTAGCGATCGCCGAAGCGCACCTTGCCGCTAAATTTAACAAACCGGATACTAAGATTGTTGACCATTACACCTACGTAATTTTAGGTGACGGTTGCAACATGGAAGGAATTTCCGGTGAAGCTTGTTCTTTTGCAGGACACTTGGGATTAGGCAAACTCATCGCTCTGTATGACGACAACCACATTTCCATCGACGGTTCCACAGATGTGGCATTCACCGAAGATGTTTCCAAGCGGTTTGAAGCTTACGGTTGGCACGTTCAACACGTTGAAGATGGCAATACAGATTTAGAAGCGATCGCTAAAGCAATTGAAGCGGCTAAAGCTGTCACTGATAAGCCTTCTTTCATCAAGGTAACAACCATTATTGGTTACGGTTCCCCCAATAAAGCAAACACTGCCGGCGTTCACGGTGCTGCCTTAGGTGCAGACGAAATAGCATTGACTCGGAAAAATTTGGGTTGGGAATACGAACCTTTCGTAGTACCCGAAGAAGCCCTCAACCATACACGCAAAGCAGTTGAGCGCGGTGCAGGCTACGAAGACGAATGGAACAAGACCTTTGCCGACTACAAAGCTAAGTATGGCCAAGAAGCGGCTGAATTTGAACGTTACCTAAGCGGCAAGCTACCCGACGGTTGGGATAAAGTACTACCCACCTACACCCCCGAAGACAAAGGATTGCCCACCCGTAAACACTCAGAAACCTGCCTCAACAAATTGGCAGCAGTTTTACCTGAATTGATTGGTGGTTCGGCTGACTTGACTCACTCCAACTTGACCGAAATCAAGGGTAAAGGCGACTTCCAAAAAGGACACTACGAAAACCCCAACATCCACTTTGGTGTGCGGGAACATGCGATGGGCGCAATCTGTAATGGTATAGCGCTGCACACTTCAGGATTAATCCCCTACGGTGCTACCTTCTTGATCTTCACAGACTATATGCGTGCTGCCATCCGCTTATCCGCCCTTTCTCAAGCTGGGGTGATTTGGGTAATGACTCACGATTCCATAGGACAAGGTGAAGATGGCCCGACACACCAACCCATTGAAACTCTAGCTTCCTTGCGAGCTATTCCTAATTTATTAGTGTTTCGTCCCGCAGACGGTAACGAAACCTCTGGCGCTTATAAAATAGCGATCGAGCAAGCGAAGCAAAACGCTCCATCTCTGTTGGCATTCACCCGTCAAAACGTTCCCAACTTGGCAGGTACATCAGTTGAGGGCGTAGCAAAGGGTGGATACACCGTTGTTGATAGCGAAGGTACACCTGATATCATCTTGATTGGTACTGGTTCAGAATTGAGCCTCGCCGTTGGCGCAGCCGAAAAACTCAAGGCTGAAGGTAAGAAAGTTCGTGTTGTTTCGCTACCTTCATGGGAACTTTTTGAAGCACAAGATGCGGCTTATAAAGAGTCCATTTTGCCGAAAGCTGTCACCAAGCGTTTATCTGTAGAAGCCGGCGCTAGTTTTGGTTGGCACAAATATGTGGGTACTGAAGGCGATACTGTTAGTATTGATCGCTTTGGTGCTTCAGCTCCAGGTGGTGTTTGTTTAGAGAAGTTTGGTTTTAGCGTTGATAATGTATTAGCTAAGGCTAAACAATTGTTGGGTTAATAGCAACAGAATATTCTCAAAATTTTGTAGGGTGGGCTGAAAGGCCCGCCTTTTTTTTACATAGAGGGGCGCTGAGTGAGATTGTTTATAATTGAGTTAATGAGTTAGATATTGGTAGGAAGTTATGCAAGAAGTTTTTAGCTATCATCAGGAACTTATCAATCGGATATCGCCAATTGTAGAAAATTTATTTCAAGGTAATAGTTTATATCAAGTAAAGTTAAACCAACGGGAAATGATCCAAATGTTAGTTGAACTATTTGGAAAATTTTCACCAGAAGAAATGAATGAAATTAAAGATGATGATTTGACAGACAGAATTGATAGTATTTTAGTTTTAGAGGCAGTTTCAGGTACGTTAAATGATTTAACACCGGAGCAAATAGCTATTTTTGATGCAGTAGTAGAAGGAAGACCAATAAGGTGAGTTATTTACTAGATTCAAATATTGTTAGTTATATTTTGAAGAGAAATGTAATTGTAGATCAGAAGTTTAGGGAAGTTCGCCGTCTAAAACAAGATGTGTTTATTAGTTGCATAACTTACTATGAAGTCAAACGAGGTCTTTTAGCTATCAATGCTACTAGACAGTTAGCTGAGTTTAATAAATTTTGTCAAACCTATAAAATTTTATTAATAGATGATTTAGAAATTATTGAGCTAGCGATCGCGGATTAATTCTGTTTCCAATGATTCTGATTTGGTAAGAGTCCATCGGATTAATTTTAGAAAATTGGTGTAAACCGATTCTTAGAATATTTCTGGCATTTATGAAGTGAAGAAAGCCAGTGTAGAGGTGTATCAATCGCTCAGGTGTCAATATCAGCTATTACCTGCTAATGAACGTGACCATTATGGTATTGAACCGATGGCTGGGGAATTAATAATTTGGCAAGGCCGCTATCAAAATCTAGAATTACCCTGGTTGCGGTGGTGAAATAATCAGGGTGATTTGCTACAAACAAATGGGAGCGATGTTTACGACGGGCTACGCCTACGCAACGCTTGGCTGCTAAACTAAGAGAATTGAATATTAAACCTGCTAGTTAGTTTACTTATTTTGTCAACTATCTTTAGATGGATAGGGTAAACAGTACAGGGTTTATCATCACAAACCGCTTGCTAGTACTGAAAAAATGAAACTTTTATACCCAAAAATCTTTATTGCATCTTTAGTTTAATTTGTCAATGTGTAATCTCTAGTATCGCCTAATGAATCAGCAAGGCCTTCTGAAGACCTAATTTATATTCATGCTTTTAGGTGATGCAGTTATAACTTTATAAATGCGATTATGTATATGTCCTCAAACAATAAATAGTTGCTGTTGTCAAATGGAAAAAGTATGATTTTCTATGACTTCAGTAACTTTGCCTTTATACAATTGTTTGATGTTTTGAGAAGGTAACACAATGAATAATATCCTAAAACGCACACTTCTACCCAGCCTCATGGCTGCAAGTTTAGCTGGTGTCACGTTAGTTCCCGCTAAACCGGCTGCTGCTGATGACCAAGTATTAAGAGATGCAGGTATTGGGGCTGTTACCAATGTGGTCACCGGAGCAGTTAGAGGAAAGGGTAATGTATTAAATAATGCTGTAAGAGGTGGTGTCACTGGTGCAGCTGTCAATGGTGCAAATGGTTTGAGAAACACTCGCAATCGCCGTCATCGTAGCGTTGTTCAAGATGTCGGAGTTGGTGCAGGCACTAGCGCAGTAACTGGCGCAATTACTGGTAATAGCAGAGATACCCTTGGGAATGCTGTTGATGGTGCAGCTGTGGGTGGAGTAATCCATCTGCTAACTAATGGCAAATAATTCGTAAATTCATCAGCTAAAATACTTTCCAACTGCTAACGGGTTGCACTTGTAAGCACTACGAACTTATCTCTCCCTTAATTTCTCTCCTTCTAGGATGAGCAAACACAACCCCCTTTCCCTACTAGGGAAAGGGGGTTGGAGGGTTAGATTTATATTGGGATATATGCCACCATCAGGTTTAGATGACTTTACACTTAAGAATAAACTCTAGCCCTTCAACGCTTTTCTAAAGTTTCGACGATAGGATTGATTTGTAATAAACAAAGCTGGCCATAGCAAAGATAAACCAATGCGATTGGTCAAAGTGGGATTAAAATTAGTCCGTCCAAACCCATTCCAAAACTTCCAAACGCCGCCTCCGTAAACCACTATCAAGCCAATAACAATTAAAGTACCCATTCCTATCAACTCCGCTAGTAACTGACAGAATTTAAGTTAAGTTTTACCACACAAGGTAAGCACTACATCAGCAACACCGAGAAGGTATGACGAAACTTCTTAGCCTCGACATCTAAGTTAGTTAAAGACATATTCTCTTATTCCAGTGTAGATTAGCCTCATGCATTGCAGCTAGTTATCACTGGTGGCCAGCTAACTCAAAGGACGTAAAAGGGTTATTTCTGGCGTATTTGGGCAATATATGTTGCTTGTCTAATAGTCAAACTTTTAGTTTCTAAGATAGAACAGCGTTTTAAAACGTCTTATCTTTAACTCGAAATTTGACTCAAATCTGCCTAATATCTGCAAAATTCGGCGGATTATGCTTATGCTTCTTCTATCCAATAAAGATAATATCGTTCAGTATCCACCCAGCCTCTCTGAAAATCTTTGATTGGAACAATTTTCAAATCATTGCGGTTGACATTCAGTTTACGATTTAAGATGAGCAGAATTCTCTTTTGCTCATCTTTATTTTTGAGTAGAGAATTAATTTGGCTTAATATCCCAGTTTGTTCGACATCTTTACGACCAGTTTTAAATAAAGTAAAGCTTCCCAGTTTTTGAATCTCAGGATAGTAAAGCTTTCGATTGAGATAACCCGATAAAGGAGCCATATTTGCATCTCGACTGGCAACAATAAACTCATTAGCTAACCCAGCTTTTTGAATATATTGAACTGTTTCCCGACTAGCAGAAAATGGTACAACTAAATCTCTTGAAAAACTATAAATACCTCCCAGAAACTGGACATAAAGAATTAGCATCAAAGCGATATGATGCCATTTATAAATAAATATGATTGAATTTGGATGGACAGAAATTTTATTGAGTATAACTAGAGACTCTTGATAATAACTTCCTAGCCATAGAGCGGCTATTAGAACTAAATATAAATGTCCAAAATGCCGAGGCATACCTATAAATCTAAAGTATGTAAAGGCAAATATTACAGAATTACCTATAATGTAGAAAAATAATGCTACTGGCTTTTTAGATAATTTAATTAAGGTTAAAATTACAATTAATAGAGCAATTGTCGCACAAATAATTAAATCCAGCCATTTTTTATGTTGAGGAATAATTAATAAATAAGCACCAAATATTCTACTTATACTTCGTAATAAATGACGGATATCTAATTTTGTTAACCAACCATTATTTAACCCACCATGAAGATAACTATCTGTTGGAGGAGTAATAATATAAATGCATAAAATAAAAGAAACTATGATAATTATAATACTTAAAAATAAGTCGTATTTTTGGCTTTGATTAAAATACTGCTGGCGATGTTCACTATCAAAACAAAGTTCAGCTAGCAAAGTCAATGATAAAGAAAATGATACTAATAAGCCATAAGCACTACTATTTGCTAGTAAACCCAATAAAATTGCCAAATAAGTATAAGTTTTTTTTCTGGATGCAAAAACTGTACAGAATGCAAAAACAAATAACATACTAAAGGCATAGTTTCGAGAAATTAAAAGATATTCATAAAAAGGGAAGAAACCAAAAGAAAAAAGAAACTTTTGTTGATAGTTAAAAGGACTATACAGGCAAAAAAGAGTAACCGAAACAACAGTAATTGCCAAATGAAAAATTTGCATAATAATAGGATTATCGACTATTTTTCTCAGAAGTCCCAGAGAAAAATACCATAGAAGAGGATGACCTTCATAACGAATATTTGCAATTAAATCCCCTAAAGATTCACTATCTCTGACAATGAGCCAGGGATTTAGTTCATCTCGCCACATGGAATGGTTGAGAATACCTATTAAACCAAGAACAGAAAAAATAATGATAATAAACCAAGGAGAATGAAAAGGTAATCTCGAAATATATGTGATGAGTTTCTTGTTTAGCATTTTTAGTTAAAAATCTTTCTAAAAATGCTATCACAATCTGAGAGACAACTTATTCATCAAAATATTATCTTGATTCTTTAACTATTTAGACGAATGGATTCTTTCTGATTTCTAGTTATAACTTTCTGGCATACCTACTGGTGATAAACCCGCGATCGCTCGTAAGTTTTGGCAACGAATCAACTCGGTAAAATTTAAACCAGAACGTCCTTCAATTTTGGCTATCGCTTCAATTGCAGATAACAGGTGCTGCGCTGCTTCAGCTTCTGAATAACCACGCCGTTGTGCTATGCGAATTGCTGCTGCATCGGCATTCAATTCTGACTCTTGAGATTTATTAGTGCGCCAGATCCGAAAAGCAGCGATCGCACTTAATCCCCCAGCTACGGCTACACCCACCACATCTGATTGTGCTGCTTCTAATAATCCCCCTAACAGTCCCGCTAGTACTACACCTTGATAAATGTCGGGCTTAAACCACTTTACCCCGGTCAACCAGCTAACCATCTGCAATAGCAGCAAGTCTCGTTGCGGCTTGGTCAAGCGACGCCACAAATCGAAATTAATATATATCGGTCGCGCCTGATTCCAGGGTTGGGGAAAAGAGGCGTCAATCACTTTTGCTTGTTCTGGCTTACTAACGATTTTTGTCGTCATCCGACCAGAGGCAGGCATCACATCTAACAAACGACGAATTTCAACATTTGGCTCCATAAATTTAATTATTAGCCATAATGTGCATGGTAACTATTTTAGTTGTCATTCATGTTAACCTTTGATTTGTGAGATGCTCTGGCAGTCTTTCTAAATGGTTGTTTTATTAGTAAAAACCTCTATAAATGGCGAGAAAGTGAATAGATTCAGATGAAGCCATAAGAATATTGATTCAGCAGACTGAATTCTGACTCCTGCCTCCTGAATTCTGTTCGATAACCATTGCTACTACACTTGTAACAACATGGACGCGTTTGCTACCCTTCCGCCTGAATGGACAAATAAGGCAATACATGCCAATGAATTTTGCTGTCCTAATTGCCACTCAAGTAGCCGAGAAGCTGAAAAAGTTTGGCTAAATCGGCGATCGCCTGTACTTACAGAAGACCGTCGTCGCAAATGGCAAGAGTTTTACTACTGTCACTGTGGCTCTGTGTGGTGGGCTTGGAGTAGCGATCGCCCCCCAAAAGATATATCCAATCAGCCAGATTATAATCCTACATAGTTAATTTTCTTCCTAAACAAAACCCCACATTTACGTGGGGTTTTGTTTATCTAATTCTCAGCTTTATATTTCATCACCAATTTTAGAAGGTGAAGGTAGTACGTAGAGTACCTACATATTCAGTGTCGTTAGCGTCGTTATGCTCTGGATTGAAGATTACCAATAAGCCAGGAGTTATCTGAATATTATCGGAAACCTTGAACTTGTAAAGACCCTCTAAGTGATAAGAGGTACTGTCGTCTAAATTAGTATTGCCAGCGACATTTTTGATGCTACCACCAGTAACTTTCGGTGGTTGACCAAAGATAACACCCAAGACGTTGCCTTCGCCACCAAAGTCTTTTAAAGCAAGCGCTCCAGCCCAGTACCAAATATCTGCGTCTGCACCTGCATTACCACCGCTCCTAGCATCAGCAGTTGTGTAACCTCCCCAACCACTAATAGCCAACTTAGGGCTAAATTGGAAGGTAGCTTCTACACCGTAGTTGTTGGATTCAGTGCGAGTAGTAGTACCAGGCGCAACAAAGGGATTATTAGCAAAGGCGCTACCTGTACTTTGAAAGAGGTTGTTAGCACCATTGCCAGCGAAGTAACTACGGGCGTAGGTTAAACCAATATTGAAGGCTTTGCTGGGTTGGAAAGATAACTGACCAAAGATGGTGTTATCACCATTAAATAGCCCGTTATTAAGACCCGGATTATTAGCACCAAAGCCATTAACAATATTACCGTTGTTAGTACTTTGTGCTAAATAAGCACCAGTCAAACTGAGAGGCCCGCCAGGATTGAAAGTAACAGTCAGACCAGCACCATTTTGACCTTGACGATAAATGGGGCTGAAACGTCCATAGCGAGAGAGCGCACCCCTACCAGAGCTTGCAAAATCAGGGTTGAAGGTGTTGACGTTTTCGTATAATTCACCACCACTAGCGTCAACTTTGACACGTAGAGCGTTAGCAAAGTTAAAAGCATAGTTGATTTTATCAATTGCAACTGAGTTGGTAGCATCACTCACGTCAAAACCTAAGCGGGTCATGTTAGTACCGCTCACACCAGCATTATTCACGATATTGCCAGCATTCAGACGGATTTGCAACTGGTCTGTACCAGTAAAACTGCTGTATAAGTTCAAACGCACCCGGTCACTAAAAGTCGTGTTGGAATTCAAGTCGGTTCGGGCGGCTGTAGAACCTCCAGGAAGCGCTCTACTGTTACCAAAAACATCAGATACGGCGAAAATTCCTTCCCCAACCAACTTGGTAGTAGTAGAGAACTGATTAGCTTCCAACTCAGCAGTGCGGGCTTCTAATCCATCGACGCGACCGCGCAGAGTTGCTAGTTCAGCAGAAAATTCTTCTTGTAAGCGCTGTAAAGTAGTCAGGTCTTGTTTAGTAACCAAATCAGCAGTAGCTGTAGCAATAAGTTCGTTAACCCGGTCTAAACAGGAATTCAAACCTGCGGCAAATTCATAACGGGTCAAAGCACGGTTACCACGATAAGTACTGTTGGGATAACCTGCAATACAGCCGTAGCGTTCAACTAAAGATTGTAAAGCTTGGAATGCCCAATCTGTGGGCTGCACATCCGAAAATTGCGAAACTGATGTTACCTGGCTCATGTTGTTATAATCTTGAGCTTCAGATAACTGGGCAACATTTGTTACCTGTTCGTTGACTTCAGCAGCTACAGCGCTATTAGCAGCGAAAAATGCAGCAGCTAAAACAACCGGACTAACCTTACAAAGATTCCAGAATGCTTTTTTCATGTTATTTAGTTTCACTCACACCTACATAATCCAGTCACGATAAAATGCTTAAAACACGTTACTTTCAGGAATTTCACACACAATCACGGTCATGATTATACCTTTATACTGTGATAAATACAAGCCCTTTAATATAGTGCTGAACTATAATTTTGAATTATTTTATTTGGTAGCCGCAAAATAATGCGGCGTTTGTGACGTAAAACTGTTCCTTCTTCCTCCAACTGTTGTAGGAGCCGAGTAACTGTTACTCGCGTGGTATTTAACACTTCAGCAATATCTTGATGAGTAACATTTAGATCAATTAGCTTACCCTTGTCTATATCACGTCCAAATTTTTCACTTAACCACACTAAAAACTGCCATAAGCGTAGCGAAATTGGTTTTCGATGCACAATGCTTAGTAGATTTTCTGACTGTTGAATATGAGACAACAAAGCATTAATATCTTGATGCCACAAATGAGGTGGCACAATGCTTATTTCCACGCCTGTGAGACATTGAATCTGATAGGGCTTGACCCTAGACAAAGGATAGCCAATCAGATCCCCTAGTCCCCAATAACCGAGAGTGATGAATGTTCCATCTTCACTCCAAGTTAAGGTACGAACTGCACCGTGTTCAATCCGCCAAAGTACATCATTTTGAAACGGAATTACTTCCCTACGGGTAAATATCTGCTGGGGTAATTGTCCACCCAAAGCAGAGCTATTTGACAAGGCAGAATTTGAAGTAGGAGTTGTGGAATATATCATTAACCGTAACTACATAATTATCAGGGAATCTCGCTATTTACAATCATTAAGAAACTCTAATAATTTGTATCTACTACCTATATAATTGGCAGTGTATTCTTCTCAATTAGAGCTAGAGACTAACTCAATTTTTTTTTCTGTAAACAACTTATAGAATGAGGTATTTACAGCAGATTTCAAGGAAAGTGTTGTACACAAGCTAAGTCCCAAAGCCAGATATAAAGCCTGTTTTACTTCTTAATTCTGACGAAGGCGGAGCGTCTCCGACTTTGCTCCTGAATTCTGAATTTTGCTGTATCAGTAAGATAGACCGGAATTTTTTAGTTGTTTACCCGTTACTTTAATTGTGCAAGTTTAAGAATAGGTAAGCTTTTAGTAAAATATTTAATTAACTTACTTTTAAGTATTTAATATTTTCTTAAGATTCAGGAGATATGTAGGCACAAATATAGGAATGGGCTTTTCGGCCCACCCTACAAAAGTTATATTTAATTCGATTATGCAAATTAGATGTTTTTTAGCTTACTAAGTCGCTTGAGTCATCAGTCTTTGTTTGTAGAGGTAGTGGCTAAAGCCTGTAGACTCATGAACCGTCAATTAAGAGCGTTGACCAGTGACAATATATGCTACCCTTTGACCGATATTAGTGGCATGATCTGCCATGCGTTCCAGACAACGAATTGCTAGCGCTAGCAGTACAATTGGCTCGACTACACCAGGCACATCGCGTTGTTGGGCTAAAGTCTGATAAACGCGATCATACGCATCGTCTACAGTATCATCTAAGCGCTTTAAACGGCGTCCACCAGCTTCATCTAAATCTCCCAAAGCCTTCAAGCTAGTTGCTAGCATTGACTGCGCGTGAAGGGACATAGCTTCAATGTCGGGCATTGACGAATGAGGCGCGTAAGGAAAAATTTTAATCGCAATCTCAGCTAAATCCTCAGCATAATCGCCAATGCGCTCTAAATCGCGCACCAGCTGCATAAAGGCACTTAAACAGCGCAAATCTTGAGCCGTAGGCGCTTGTAGCGTCATAATCGCCGTACAGTCTGATTCGATTTGACGATAAAAGCGATCAATCTTTTTATCTAATCGCGGAAGTTCCTCAGCTGCTGTTAAGTTACGAGCAAATAACGCTTGGTGACTGAGGCGAAATGATTGTTCTACCAAAGCACCCATGCGTAAGACATCCCGTTCTAAGCGCCTAATGGCGCGTGCAAGTTCGGGTCTTTGAGGATTAGAACTGTAATGGACAGCTTTCACACTTGTTATCTCAAAGGTGAAGATTACTATTAACTATAGTCTTGGCTTAAAGAGTTTGCCATAACTTCACAAAATTGGAGTTGCATCCACGCACCACCAGTTTCTGGATGGTTCATAGCTTTGATTGAACCACCGTGGGCGAGAATAATTTGCTCAACGATCGCTAATCCTAATCCATTGCCAACGATCGCCCCTATGGAGTTACCATCTTGTGGGGAATGGGTTCGCGCTTTATCTCCTCGATAAAATCGCTCAAAAACATGGGGTAAATCTGCCTCAGAAAATCCGACTCCAGAATCAATAAGATTTATTTCGAGAATTGGGGAAGCAGCATCATTATCCTTTGTTGATAAAATTTTCGCTTCAATGTGAATATTTGTACTAGGAGGACTGTACTTAATACTATTGTCTAGCAAGTTGAGAAAAACCTGGTACATACGGGCTTGATCTGCCTTAATCCAAAGATTTTCTGGGCCAGAATAAGAAAGAGACAGATGTTGACGCACTGCTAAGGGTTCTAGTGTTTCCCAAACTGATGTAATTAGCGATCGCAATTCTACAGCTTTGGCTTGCAATTGCATGTTTGGGTTTGCTTCCATTTGGGTGAGGTCTAGCCAGCTTTGCACCAAGTTAATCAGTCGGTCAACTTCTTGCATTAGGCGGTTAACCCAGCGATTTAAAGGTGGTTCCAAGCGAATTTGTAAAGTTTCCGCAACCAAGCGAATCGAGGTTAGTGGCGTTCTGAGTTCGTGTGCTAGATCAGAAAAATAGCGATCGCGTACTTGATTTATATCTAATAGGGGTTGACGATTTTCTAAAAATACTCCCACTTGTCCATTGGGTAAAGGCAAGCTAGATGCTCGTAAAGCCAAAGATTTTATTGTTGCCATCTCTGCGGCATCATCACAAGATGGATGAAATATCCATTCTCCCATCTGTGGTTTTTGCAAATCACGAGTTTGCTCAATTAAATGGTCAAGTTCATAAGACCTTACCAACTCCAGTAACAAGCGCACCTGTTCTGGTTGCCAGTGCAGATACAAAATTTCCTGCGCCTGTTGATTGCACCACAGCAGTTGATTTTCCTCATCCACCTGCAAATATCCTACTGGTGCAAAATCTAGCAGGTCTTGGTAAGTTTGCAACGACTGCTGCAAATCTTGTTGGTTCTGCTTCACCATTGCTATTTCCTGCCGCAACCCAGGAATCAGCAGCAGTCTCATCTTGTAAGAATGCGAGGTTAACGGCCGGAGTAAGCGCCCCAGGTAACGGTTAAGTTGAACCTGTTGCCAAACCCAAAACCCAATGCCTACCGCTAAACCCAGAAAAAATCCCAATAAAAGCATTTGAGTTGTTAGTTTTTTGGTGACTACTAAAAACTAACAACTATCCCAACTAATTATCCAAACCGATAGCCAAAACCTCGTACAGTCACAATATATTCGGGATGACTGGGGTCTTGCTCTAATTTTTCCCGCAACCACCGAATGTGAACGTCTACAGTTTTACTATCGCCAACGAAATCTGGCCCCCAAACCTGATCTAGCAATTGTTCCCGTGACCATACCCTGCGGGCGTAACTCATAAACAGTTCCAGCAAGCGGAACTCTTTGGGAGAAAGATTCACCTCTAGACCACGAACTAGCACGCGGCATTCTTGGGGATTCAAGGTGATATCCTTGAATTTTAATACTGGTACTTGTGGTAAATTACTTAGGCGTTGGCGGCGGAGTAAAGCACGACAACGAGCCACTAACTCTCGCATACTAAAGGGTTTGGTCAGGTAGTCATCTGCTCCTACCTCTAAGCCCAGCACGCGGTCAGTTTCACTACCCTTAGCACTCAGCATTAAAATTGGTACTGGGTTTCCTTGATGACGCAGCAAACGGCAAATATCTAGCCCATTGATTTGAGGCAGCATCAAATCAAGAATGAGCAAATCAAAGGGAAGTTCCCCCGAATTGGTTTCAAAACTTTTGAGATACTCTATAGCAGACCGTCCATCGGGTGCTGTTGTCACCCCATAACCTTCCTCTTCAAGGGCTACAGCTAGCATTTCCTGGATTAATTCTTCATCTTCTACTACTAGAATCCGGCTGGCTTGTCCAATGTCCGTTCTAGCAGAGTATTTGGTCGATTCAGTGGTATACATTGATATCACAAAAGTCTGGGACTGTGCTTGTATCAATTAGGATGATTAAATTTATTATCTAGCCTTACTGCAACTACGCTTCTACTAGGGTTGATTCTTTTAGATTTTCTTTACAAAAAGTAACATAAGCCACAGCACCTCCTAAATCAAAAATCACTATAGCCGCAAGCTTCTAATTATCTTGACAAGAGCAGATTAAATTGAGTATATTTACTTTAGTACAATAGTACTATAGCTCTCAAAGAGAAAACATAGCACTTTTCCTTTGTATGTAATACACTCCGACCTCTCTAGGTTTGAATCTTACTCCTCTTCTCTAGAAGGGAAGAGGCTGGGGGTTAGGTCACTATTGGACTCAACTGAGAAACGCTACATACCTGAAAAATATTATGTGGAAAATTCGTACTACCTAAGTGTCCTTTGCTGATCTTTCCGTATTTACACTGCGTTAAAAATGTTGATTTTAAAGCTATTCTGATGTCTGCATAGGGTAGTCATTGGTATGGCTTGCTACCCAATAAATCATTGCCTATTGAAGGGAGTTGGAAGATGACTACAGTTGGAGTCAAGGACAGCAAACAACAACTAATGCAAGCATTTCAACAAATTATTATCCAAAGAAAAAAGCTCGAATCCAAAATAGCAACTAAACAAGAGGAAGCAGAAAAGGCAAAAAGTCAAGAAATTCTACAAGTAGCTTCTGCATATACAGTTGATAGTATTGTCAAAGGTTTAGCTGATTTACAATTGGAGTTTGGCAGTATTCTCAATGGATTATCTGAAAAACTAGCTCAGGAAAATTCCAAGTTAGATGAATTGAACCGAGCTATAGAAATTGAAACTCAACGCCTACAAGAGCTTCAACAAATCAGAGTTGTAGCGGATACTCTAGACATTTTAAGTCAAGAACACCAAGAAAAATTAAAAACCCTAGAACAAGATACTATCAGCAAAAGAGAAACACTAGAGAAAGAAATTACAATCAGACGGAAAGAATGGCAAAAAGAGCAAGCAGAGTATGAAGATAAACTCCAAGCATATAATGATTTATTAGCTAAAGATCGCCAGCAAGAGCAAGAAGAATATCAGTATAAATTAGAGACTGATCGTAAACTAAATACAGATAGCTACGAAGCGATAAAACGCCAACAACAAAGGGAAATACAAGAAAATTATCAAAAGAAAGAGAAAGATTGGGCAGAACGAGAAAAGATATCCACAGAACGTCAACCACTGTTTGCAGATTATGAACAAAAGGTAACTAAATTTCCTAGCGAACTGGAAGAAGCTGTTAAGAAAGCTAGGGAAGAGGCAATTAAAGAAACCAGCCAAAAAGCTAAAATTGAGGCTGATTTATTTGAAAAAGAATGGGAAGCTAATAAACAAAGTTATGAACAAAAAATTCAATCTCTGGAAGAAACAATTAAAAAACAGTCTGAACAAATAGAAGGTATTTCTGCTCAATTGCAAACTGCATTAAAACAAGCACAAGACTTAGCTATGAGGGCTTTTGGTAGTTCTAATCCTAAGTAGTTATTAGTCTGTAGCATCTTAATCATTTTGAATTCCTGAAGAGGAGGTTTGTTGTGGTGGTAAAAAAGCCGACTGATAAGAATACTAAAGTAGAAATTCTTCAGGCGTATGAGGAGTTAGCTAAAGAAAAAGCAGCGCTGAAATCGCAACTCGAACAAGTTGCAAAAGAAAACCAGTCTGGAACTCAAGAACAGCCTAAATTAGAACAAAAAACAGCTATGACTCAGCTTTCTAGTGTCCAACAGAAGATGAACAATACAATTGAAAGCTTGGCGAAGATTCAATTAGGTTTTGGCAGTGCTGCTAATGAATTATCAGAACAGCTAACCACAAAGGCTTCTAAGTTAGAAGAAATCAGGCGAACTTTAGAAGAAGAAATTCAACAATTAACACAACTACACAATTTAGAAATTTCTGATAATATTTTGGATACTCTTATCCAAGCTTATGAAGATAATACTAAAGCTTATCAAGAAGAATATAGCCAGCGTTCTGAAGTGTTATTTCAAGAAATATTAGAGCAAAGGAATACTTGGGGAAAAGAACAAGAGGAACACCAACAAGCGATAAAAGAACGGAATGAAAACTTGAATAAAACTCGGCAACGCGATGCGTCAGAGTATAAGTATAATTTAGAACTTCAGCGACAATTGCAAAGTGACGAATACGAACAAGAGCAGAAAACGCTGTATAAGCAACTGGAAGAATTACTACAAGAAACAGAAAAACAGTGGGCTGAACGGGAGAAAGCAATTTCTGAGAGAGAAAAACAATTTGAAGAATTAAAAGCAAAGGTAGAGGCTTTTCCGAAAGATAAGGAAGCAGCTATCAAAAAAGCTACAGAAGAAGGCAAAGGCATTGCCCACTACCAAGCTAAAGTAAAATCAGATTTATATTCTAAAGAAGTGGAAGGGCAAAAGCGTTTCTATGAACAAAGACTGCAATCTCTCGAACAAACTATTACTAATCAAGAGACGCGGATTCAAAATCTTTCTAAACAACTCGAATCTGCCCTGAAACAAGTTCAAGATTTGGCAGTTAAAGCTATTGAAGGTACTTCAAATGTTAATTCATACCAGGCTATTAAAGAAATAGCTTTAGAACAGGCAAAAACTCAAGCGAAAAATAAATAAGCTTATTTATTTTTGATGAAAATTGTAGAGATTTAATTTAAATTAAGTCTCTACTGGGAACTATACAGGTTCTCGGTTGAGTAGGTAGAGAACCCCACCCCCAACCCCCTCACCGCTCTTCGAGAGCTTGCTCTGATGTCACTTATATATGATTAGGAAACGCTATATAATACTTTTTATTCAGTTTTGTTTGGTTTTTTGATGTCTGCGGGAGGCTGTGGTTTTTTCTTCTTTGTTCCGATAGCTTGTGTTTGCTTAAATGCTTGATTGGAATTTTGTTTTTGACTAGACATAATACTAAATTTTAAAATTTACTACAATATTACCTACATCACAGATATTGTTGATTACAGAAATATATCACAGAAAATTTGAGTTTAACTAGAAAAGGTTAGTAAATAATGTTACATCTGTAGGAAGCTTCACTTTTAACGAAATAAATATAAATCTTAATATAGGAATCATATTTGACGGTGCATCTGTGCGTTCATTCCATCAAAATCAAGCGCAGAGGATCTAAACGCACATACCAAGGAAAAGCTTGGTCTTTCATAGTCGCCCATTTTTCTTTAAAAACTTCAGCTTGCAGATGATAATCTTGAGAATTCTTGCTAGCCGAATGTAGTTTGAGAAACAACGTCATCCGGTGAGGCGTTTCACTTGTTCGCACTAACCAGCAGGGAAAAGTATTTTCCTGTGATGAGTCATTGGTAAAAATGAACTGATGGGCACGAATGCCGATGTGGGATAATTCGCTCTTGACTGGTTCAATAACTTTCAGGCTACAACCCCAATCAATCGCTTCCACTTGTTGCGATGACTGAGGAATAAGGCGGGAGAAGTTTTTACATCCGGTAAGTTGGGCGACACTAACAGTACTAGGATGCTGGAAAATATCATGTTTTGAACCATAATGAACGGCTCTACCATGCTCCAATACTAATAGATTCGGGCAAATCCGATAAGCTTCTTCCATATTATGGGTGACAAATAGAGTCACACCTTGATAGCCAGCAAGAGTTTCTGTCATTTGCTGCTCTAATTGACTACGCAGATGGGTGTCAAGTGCTGAAAACGGCTCATCTAAAAGTAATGCTTCCGGTTGACTTGCTAGTGCTCTTGCTAAAGCCACCCGTTGTTGTTGACCTCCAGAAAGTTGGTGCGGATAGCGATCGCCTAATCCCTGCAACTGCATCGCTATTAGTTGCTCCTCAACCTGCACTTTAATACTCCCAGCCGATAGTCCTTTGGGCAAGCCAAAAGCGATATTTTGCGCCACACTCATGTGCGGAAACAGAGCATAATTCTGCACTAAAAAACCAATGCGGCGATCGCGGCTGGGTAAATTAATTCCTTGTTCTGAGTCAAACAGAACTCTGCCATTTAAAACTATGCGCCCGATTGTAGGCGTTTCTATGCCCGCAAGGCAACGCAAAATCATGCTCTTACCTGCACCAGAACCCCCCAATAATCCCAAGGGTTGCTCATCAGTAGTAAAAGCAACTTTTAAATCAAAGCTAGGAAGTATTTTTTCAATATTGACAAACAATCCACCAGATTCAAAGCTAGAGTCCGGGGTATAAATATTTTCTCCTCCTGCTCCCCCTGCTCCCCCCACTCCCCACTCCCCACTCCCTACTCCCCCCTTCTTCTCCTTCAATTCTTGCCAAAAGTTGACTGCAATAATTCCAGATAGAGAAATCACCATAATTGCGATCGCCCAGAACCACGCCTCATTCATTGCTCCCCCTTCCACAGCAAAATAAATCGCCATTGGGATTGTCTGCGTTTGTCCAGGAATGTTACCAGCCAACATCAGCGTAGCTCCGAATTCTCCCAAAGCACGGGCGAAAGCGAGCATTGTGGCGGCTGCAATTCCGGGTAATGCTAAGGGAAAACTGACGCGCCAAAAGATTGTGGTTTCTGTTGCACCAAGGGTTCTGGCTACTCGTAGCAAATTACCATCTATTTGTTCAAAAGCTCCTAATGTAGTTTTATACATTAAAGGGAAAGAAACTACGGTAGCTGCGATCGCTGCACCATACCAAGTAAAGACGATGGTGAAGTCAAAAGCCTCCATGAATTTCCCTACAGGGCCATTTTTGCCAAAAAATAGCAGCAACAAGAAACCGACAACCGTAGGTGGTAAAATCAGTGGCGCAATAAAGATACTCTCAATCAACGATTTACCTTTGCCACGATATCCCAGCATCCAGTAGGCAGCAGCGATACCCAAGAAAAATGTGATAAATGTAGCAAGTAATGAAGTTTTGAGTGATATCCAAAGAGGCGATAAATCCAATGGCATAGTTGCAGAGGGAAGAATTAGCTCAACTAATCCCTAATTTACCAACTTTAGTTAAAACATGTTGGTAAAAGTTGGTAGATTACATTTATTATCAAAATAAAAGCACAACATTGTTGTGCTTCCATAGATCCTTTGTATTCAGTTCATTAAACTTCTTGCAAAAGTCCCCAACACCCCACCCCCAACCCCTCACCGCTCTTCGGGAGGGAAAACAAAGCGTAGCTTTGGCGACGTGAGGTTCTTATCACAAGGAGTAATGAAAATTTCTTGTCCCTACTCCCCACTCGCCACTCCTTACTCTCTACTCCCTACTCCCTACTCCCTACTCCCTATTTTCAAGATAGGTCTATTGTGACAAAAAATACTTTCTTAATTAGTCCAGTTGAGTGCTATAGGCACTAAAACCATAAGCCAAAGTTTCTTTTAAAGCATCTGATGGCTTAAGACTTCTATTGATAGCATTAGCAAACGGCACTGGAATTCCTTTAATCGTTTCCGGCAAAATTGCATATTCTTGGGTTGGTTCAACAATGTATTGGGGACACTTAGCCTTCATCCCAGCAGTTGCCAACATTTCATTTATTTCAGTAGATGTATATTGCTTGAGATAAACTGGATTTCTCACAAATGGATTCAGCCTTCTGATAAAATTATGGATAATATGAGAAGGACAAGACTTGTTGTGAAAGGAATGATTAAAAACGAAAATTCCACTAGGTTTTAGTACGCGAGATATATCAGCTAGCAAATTTCTTAATTGTGCATCTGGAATATGCATAAACACGCAATTAGAAATTACCAAATCTATAGAATTATCTTCTAAAGGCAATATTTCAGCAGAATTGCAAATTAAGTTAAATTCAGCTTCAGGAAAAAAATTGTATTCTTGTTTAACCTTGATTAAACGCCGCAACAAAGGTTCAGAAATATCAATTCCATAATATTTTTCGCATCTCAAATTTTTAGCTTTAGATAGATGTAAAGGTGCGCGACCATAACCACAACCAATCTCTAAAATAGAATCAACAGATTTATTTAGTGGAAATTTGTTCCAAGTCCCTCCAGGTGTGCCAGTTAATAGAGTGTAATCTTGTTTGATGGGTGATGTATCTGCAAGTTTTTCAACTTTTTGGGAACCATAGTATGTTTTACCAATTGCGTCCCATCTTTTTTTATGTTGGGTATTATTCAATTGTTCATAGTCGTTAGGAAAATAAATGCCATCTCGTAATTCAAAGTCATTCAGGCTGGATTTTATATTTGCTAATTGAGACATTATGATTATTCCTCATCAATAGTAAAGTCTGTTTTCTGTTATACTCTTAACTCAGCATTAACCGCAAGCAATTTTTACTGAATCGCTTCACCTTAGCCTTTCTCAAAGTCTATAACTGTTTTTAATTCAATGGAATATGGTTCGTAGGGTAGCACAGCTATGCTACCAAAGCTATTGTATCTAAAGGAAAACCGTTGTAATAGCAAGCCATTACCTGATGAGAAGGGCAAGTTCGTATACATTAGTTGATAGACTGCAACAATCGGAGGCTGGGATGGTAGAAGGGTCACAACAAAAACGGGTGGTAGTTGTAGGTGCTGGTTGGGCTGGTTTAGGAGCAACCTACCATTTGGCAAAACAAGGCTATGATGTGACACTTCTAGAAGCAGGCCCTTATCCCGGTGGATTGGTGGCAGGTTGGCAAACAAGCGCCGGAAAATCTGTTGAAGCTGGCATTCATGGCTTTTGGTATCCTTACAAAAATATTTTTTCCTTAATCAATGAATTAGGAATTAATCCTTTTACTACTTGGACTCGTTCTTCACAATATTCACCAGCAGGTTTGGAAGTTGAATCACCAATTTTTCAAGACTTACCACGGCTCCCCTCGCCACTGGGAACTTTTCTCTACACTCAATTTAAGCGGCTGCCACTAATTGACCGTCTCAGCGCCTTACCTTTACTTTATGCTGTCGTTGATTTTGACAATTCTGATGCAGCTTGGCGGCGCTATGACTTTGTAACTGCCCGTGAATTATTCAAAGACTTTAATGTTTCTGCACGGCTTTACCGAGATGCTTTTGAACCAATGTTATTAGTGGGCTTATTTGCCCCTGGCGAACAATGTTCAGCTGCCGCAACTTTAGGGATGCTTTACTTTTTTATTCTGGCTCATCAACCAGATTTTGATGTAGTTTGGTGTCGGGGAACTGTTGGAGAAAAAATATTTCGTCCTTGGGTGGAACGTATCGAAAAAGCTGGGGCGCGAGTATTACCCAAACGTCGAGTTACAGACTTAATTATTGATAATAATCATCGAGCTAAGGGTGTGGTTTGCGGTGATGAAGTAATTGAAGCAGATGCGGTGATTTTTGCAGTTGGGATCACAGGAATGAAGAAAATTGTCTCAACTAGCCCTTGTTTACAAAGTCGTGAAGAATTCCGTAATTTGAGCAATTTAGGAGCAATTGATGTTTTAGCAACGCGGCTATGGTTTGACCGCAAAATTGATATTCCTCGTCCTTCTACTGCTTGTTTTGGATTTGACGCAACTACAGGTTGGACGTTTTTTGATTTGAATGCTCTACATGATGAATATCGCAATGAGCCAGGAACAGTTATTGAAGCTGATTTTTATCACGCGAATCAATTTCTCAATTTAAGCGATGAGGAGATTTTAGCAATAGTTCAAGGTTATTTAGCAACTTGTATCCCAGCATTTCGGCAGGCAAAAATAATTGATAGTAGTGTAATTCGGCTACCGCAAGCGGTAACTCACTTTGCACCCGGCAGTTATCGTTATATGTTGCCCGCTAAAACAAGTTTTGAGAATGTATTTATGAGTGGAGATTGGATTGTGAACCGTCATGGTTCTTGGTCACAAGAAAAGGCTTATGTTACTGGTTTGGAGGCGGCGAATTTGGTGGTGTCTTATTTGGGAGAAGGTCAGCCTTCTGAGATTTTAGCTGTAGAAGAGGATGAACCGCATATCCAAGTGGCGCGATCGCTCAACCAAACTTTCCGTGACTTGGGCAAATCTATCTTACCTGAATTTTGGTTGCCCTAATCCGTAGGGATGCAAAGAGCTAATCATTAATTGTAATCTAAATTCGGTAAGCTAAAGAAAGCTATTGCGATACCATCCTTATAATGTAAATCAAATCACATAAGCTTATGGAGCCAGACTCTTTACAAACTGAGGTGATTCTGACGCATCCGCGTGAGTCCCTCGGTAAAGTGCAACTTGATTGGACACCCCAACCCGGAAATTATCTCGATTTTGAAGGTAAAACCTATGCGGTTTTAGAACGCCGCCATCGATACCAACTTAGAGCAGGGCGCTACCGCTTGCATAATATTGCCATTTACGTGCAGTCGGCTAAACGACCATCTGAGAAAAGTTTGGTAGCAGGGCGGTGGGTAATTGGCGATGCTACCTGCTCCTATAATGCTCATTCAGAAATCATGCGGTGTGCAGTCAACCCAGATGGACCTTGCCAATTTTGCCGCTTTTATGAAAAGTTAGAAGCCATTTAATTTTAGATTTTAAATTTTAGATTTTGGATTTTTCCTTTAATCCAAAATCCAAGTTGCGCTTCTAGCGCACCAAAGGTGTGACCAAAATCTAAAATTGACAACTCCTCAACTCCCCGCACCAAAAACTTCTCCTACAGTTAAGCGGGTACCATTAACAAAATCCCATCCCGACTGGGGACGTTTACCAGCTAGCTGAACCTCTCGCAACAGCAACAAACCTTCTCCAGTCTGGACGATCGCCCCAATTCCTTTGGTAATATTAACTACTTCTCCTGGTCTGTCTGATACATTTGACAAATCCGGTAATTTATGCACTAATTCTTGTAATTCTGGTGGGAGATCGCGTAGACGCAAAGCGGCTTGTCGCCAGACATCGCTCACAGAACCAAGGGGAGCAGAAGCGGTGATTTTCAGCAGGTTGTCACGAAAGGTAGCGGTGCAGTTAGGGTAAAAGCCTCTGATTTGATTGTGTAATTGCATAGCACTTTTTGACCAATCCAAACCATAATCTTGTTTTTGAATCAGAGGTGCATAAGTAGCTTCCAAATTATCTTGGGGAATTGGTTGAATTTCCTGGCGTTCCAATTTCAACAGAGTTTCTACCAACAAATCCCCACCGATCGCAGCTAGTATGAAGGCTAAATCTTGGGCAGTATCTAATAATCCAATCGGTGTAGTGGCTATTTGTAGCATTGGGCCAGTATCCATCCCCACATCCATTAACATGGTCGTGATCCCCGTTTCCTTATCACCGTTGTACAAGCACCACTGAATCGGCGCTGCACCCCGATATTTCGGTAAAATCGAGCCATGCACATTAATACAGCCCAATTTTGGCATATTTAGGATTTTTGACGATAATATCTGTCCATAAGCCACAACAACAAACACATCTGCATCTAACTGTTTGAGTTGGGTTAAAGTTTCGGTGTCCTTTTTCACCCGTTCGGGTTGCCATACTGGTAAGTTGTGAGCAGTAGCGATCGCTTTTACTGGTGTTGGTGTCAGCTTATTTCCGCGCTCCCGGCGTTTATCTGGTTGGGTGACAACTGCTAACACCTCAAATTCTGAATGATTCAATAACTTTTCCAATGTGGGTACAGCAAACTGCGGTGTACCAAAAAATACAATTTTCATTAATAATTAGTTGTTAATCGTTAGTGATTAATTAATGGTAAATAATATCGGCTGTTTGGTGGTACAATATTTTCGTATTGGTGAAACGAAAGGCTTCTTGATTAACTTAATAGTTAAGTTGACAAGTGTAATAACTAGTATCAATTGCATCTACCTTTAGTGAGCCTAATAGTTTAGTGGTGTCTCGTCACGATCCGCTAGAGCATCTACCGAGTAAGTTTTGTTGTGTTCCCGATAATTTGCTCCAAATTGCCTTTAAATGCAATTGGGTTTCTAAAATACTATTGCGTCTTCTAACTATTTCTGTAGTTAAGATTGCAGTTTATAACTTTGGGTTGCTGACAGCAGTATTTTCTGAGTATGATGTATTGTGCGTCTGCCTTAAGAGCTTTTCACATAACGCCTCACGTTTACCATTATGAGGGTTTGCCCTCTTATATTAGTGTGTAACCTGGCTTATTTTTTGTGTACTAGCGATCGCTAGTACGATCCCCAATAGGCGATTTATCTAACTTTTGGTTGCCAGCGTTATTACACGCTGAATATCCCTTGACTAATACCTGTTTTTGGTGTGGTTAAGTATAGCAACTAGCAAGATTACATCTTGTGTAGTAATTACTGACTTGTCAGCATATTTACTATACTCGCATATTCTTGTAAAAAAACATCCAGTACCTGAGTAATAAAAGGTGTTGACAATGATACTTAATTTTTGTAAAACTCAGCGAACTTTGAAGCAAAAATATCGTCAAAGTTTTTAGTTTCTTGTTATACATATAATTATCGCCTGCCCATTGCTGCATAGGTATTGCTTCTCACATAGCAACCGCCCCTCTAGAGAGTCTACAAATGCTTAAACCCCTTTTGCTGTCAGGATGGTTCCGCGCCCAACCATTTCTCAATTATGTTGTTGCTGTAATAATAATTGCACCTTTACTAGGGGCATCCGCTCAATCATTCCCAGTAAAATACGAAGTATCTAAACTAACTTCGATGACTGGAGATTCTGACTCTGTATCAAAGGAAATAGCTGTAGTTGGGGAACCTGAGATAGCTGAAATATCAAAAACAGAGCAAATTGACTCCTTAATAGAAGAATTTGACTCTGTGCCAACACAAAGTATTGCTGTTCAGGAACCGCAAGTATTACCAGCCGATAAAATAGAGTCTTTAACTCAAATACATAATTCTGTCTCAAGCAGCGATTTAACTATTCCTGATTCTTTGGCAGCAGTTGAACTCGCACCATTAACAGATGTTCCTGTTAGTCAGCTTAATTTAATCCAAAAACTCAAAGCTGCTAATATCAAGTCTTTGAAAGGACAAGAAAATTATCTCTCTAGAGAAAAATCTTTAATTGAATCATTGACAGCAACTCAAGTAGCACCAACTCTTAGAGAATCACAACCAACCACAACAACGGAAATACCTGTTTCTGAACCCCGTGATGAGTCCCAAGCAGAACAAATAGATCCTATAGGTAGTCCTCATCCTATTCCTTGGAAATGGATTACAGCGACTCAAGAAGCTATTGGTTCCAAGGGTGGTTCGGGAGTGCGTCACTATCGTAGCGTACCCGTGGTTTCTCCAGATGGGAAATATGCAGTTTATAGCCGGGTGCAACTAGAGGTAAAACCCCAAATGTACAACAGCCGTGTAACTAGCGTGTTGTTTGTCCAAGATATGCACACTAAGAAGTTGTGGGTGATGGCTTCAACTACTCCTGTTAACGATCCTTTATTACAGGTAAAGGCTGTAAAGGGTGCGTCGTCGGAAGAAACTGATCCCAGTGGTAAAATTGGGGTATTAGTTCCAGTTAGCTGGTCAGAAAAAGGCGATCGCTTCTTAGCACGAAAGTTTGAAGGTATATTTAATACAGGTGATTCTACAGATAGTGCAGTGATTTGGGATCGGCTAAAAAATCACGCTAATACAGTTGCTCCTGCTAATGCTAAGGAGGAGGAACATGACAAAATTGCAGTATTGTTAGGTTGGAGTAAAAGGCAACCGGATCATGTGTTGTTCCGTGCAGGTGAATTGGGCGAGGAAAACTGGCCATTAATGCAAGTTGCTAATGATGGCAAGACTGTACCTACAACAGATGAAGATCAACCAATTACTTTTGGTAAAAAGGTTACAGAAATTTGGGCAGGGCCACAAGTAGCCTACCGATAATTTATTAAATATTTTATATACTCCCGTTGTTAGGAGTGACGACAACGGGAGATTTTTTTTATTTATCGGAAATTTGGGTTCTGAATTGTGCGTAGGCTAGCAAGAACGGCAGGTATTGCCGGGCATTGTTACTTAAGGGACTTCCAAGAAATAAATTTAGGACTTACGCAAAAATTGCTAAAAAGCTTAATTTCTCGAACCGCCAAGACGCCAAGAGCGCCGAGAATTCGTAGAGTGTGCGTAAGTCCTAATCAAAATCTTTATCCAGTGTGGCGATTGCAGCAACATTCAGGCGTTCAGAAATTACCACAAGGGACAAGTCTGAAAAATCTGCTGGTAAATCAGCGTACTGGGCATTCAGTTCAGCAATCCGAGAAAAATATTGAGGCGTAAGCGATTCACACTCATAGATGTGATTTGCTAGGTGGGACAGAAACTCGTTTTGCACTTGCCAGTCAGAGGCTAATAGCCACATTACTTCAGTGACACAACCTTCACTCGTCAACAATCGACTAGTACATCCAGCAAAAAACTCAACCACTTGATTGTGATGTGAATCTGCTGAGTCGTAAAAGGCAACCAATAAACCTGTATCTACCAAAATTGTAGAATGATAGGTCATGATTTCTGTTGGTGGCTCTGCTGTATCCGCGATGCAATAACTGCTCTCCGAACATCTCGATCTGACAAATTACCAACACAGAGCAAATGCTGGGGAATTCCTCCCATGCGCTCTAGAATGCTTTGCTCAGATGGCTGGCTTTTCTCACCATCAGATATGGAATTTTTCTGATCCTGTCTGCCTTTTATGAATAGTAAGAAGTCTAGCACTTCTTCAACTAGAGAATCTGAAACCTGCTCAATTTCCTGAATTAGTTGCTCTCTGGCTGTCACAGGTTATTTGCCTCAATACCAACAGAACTTCATTTATTACGTTAACAGGCTTCGAGGGGAGATTACATTGTGATTCAGGTAAAGGCGTAGACACGGAGTCGCTTGTCGTCAGACATCGCTCCCACGCAATAAGTCTCTGAAGAGAATAGTTCTCGCAGTACTCAATTTATGAAGCGTATCGTAGAATTCGCCCATAACTATCAACTAAAATGATTATTTAACTCAAGCTTTAAGTAAAAATACTTAAAATTAAAACTACAGAGACTAATCACCCCTTTCCCATTCAGGTATGGCTCCTTTAACTCGGCGGATGGGCAAATTAGCAATTAAAGCTGTCGTTCGTTGGTTGCTTTCTAAGGAGAACTCTAAGCCCTCCGTCTCAACTTCGACATAGCGACAGACTACATCTAAGATTTCTTTCCGCATTTTCTCCAACGTTTGAGGGTCTATATCAGCGCGATCGTGAGCAATCACCAATTGCAGGCGACGTTTAACTTGAGTTCGACTGCTATCAGAGCCGCGAGAAAAAAGTCGTTCTAGAAGTTCAATCATTACGAATAGGTCTGGCGCGGAGACTGGAAAAGTAAGTTAAACAATCTTTGTCCTGAACAACCTTCGGATACGGGCGAAGATGCTGTCTTGGGACGAGTCGATCTCCAGAAATTCGACACTTTCCCCTTCTAATCTACGAGCAATGTTCTCAAAGGCTGTGGCAGCTAAAGAGGGATTTTCCGCTAACACTAAGGGTTCGCCGCGATTGGTAGATACAATAACACGCTCGTCGTCAGGGATTACCCCGATCAGGGGAATGGCGAGAAGTTCCTGAACATCTTGCACTGACATCATATCATTTGCCTGCACCATTGCGGGTCTGATGCGGTTAATTATTAAATGAACACGTTTGATACCTTGTGCCTCAAGTAACCCTACTACCCGGTCAGCGTCACGAACTGAGGAAATTTCTGGGGTGCTGACAATTAGTGCTTCTTTTGCTGGGCCGATCGCATTTTTAAACCCATTTTCAATCCCGGCGGGGCTATCGATGATTACGTACTGATATTTTTGCGCCAGTGCATTCACCAATAACTTCATCTGTTCAGGTGTGACTGCATCTTTTGAGCGATTTTGGGCTGCCGGCAAAAGTACGAGATTGGGTTGGCGCTTATCTTTCACTAAGGCTTGTTCTAAGCGGCACTCTCTGGCTAAGACTTCCACCGCAGTATAAACGATGCGGTTTTCTAGCCCTAGTAGCAAATCCAAATTTCTCAGACCAAAATCCGCATCAACCAAGGCAACTTGACGCCCCATTTTGGCTAAAGCCATGCCCAGATTTGCTGAAACTGTGGTTTTACCCACTCCTCCTTTGCCGGAGGTAATCACTATAATGCGAGTCATGATAGAAATGCGGTCAATAAGGGTTCAGAAAATATAAAACAGTAAATTGCAGTATAAAGTATGAAGTATCGTATCAAGTATGAAGAAATATCTGTTCTCCCTGATAGGGGCGAGGCATGAATATTTATGTTATTTCATCCTTTATACTTCATTCTTTAACTAAATATTTATGGGTCTTGATTGCTCTTGGTAAATTGGTTTCTGGAAAAATCAGTAGCCCTAGCGATACGAATTCCTTGAGGCGTAATATGTGCCACCTCTGGAGAAAACTGCATTGGCGGTTTTTCTGGTGCCCTAGCTACAGCATCTGCAATCCGTAGTTGGGTTGGTTCCATTTGCAAAGCCATAATCAGACACTCACGATTGCCTCCAGCACCAGCATGAGCGATTCCCCGGAGGCGACCCCAGATGATAATATCTCCATCTGCAATTACAATACCACCTGGATTTACATCTCCCAAGATAATTACTGTACCAGGATGACGAATTTCTATTCCAGAACGGACTGTTATTTCTAAATAAAGGGCATCTTCTTGGGGTATGGCTGTAGCTTTTGGCTCGGAATTCAAAGAAGTTACGGGCTGTAATTGTTCTACAGAATACCCAGATGTGACGGCAGCGATCGCAGTTTGCCGACGACTAGTCGAGACTGATATTAGCCGCAGTTGCACTTCACTCAAAGCCTCGGCGAGTTCTTGGAGTTGTCTGGCATCTACTAAGCGGTCTTGTGCCATTAGATGCACAGGAGTATTAGATATACGGAAGCGATCGCCTGCATTTAAACGCTGTCTTATTTGTTGCCAAATATCAGACCAACTCAGTTCTGAAGCAGATACTTGAGATTCCGGGGGCAGAATTAATGATAGCCGTCCCTCCTTACTTTTTAACTGGACTTGACTATTGTCATTTACGCGATACCCTGATATTGCTGACTCATTAGGATTTAAATCAGTAAGAATAAAATCTGATGCCGGATCAGGATTTGACTCTACATCTGGGTTAGCAGGATTTGACTCTACATCTTCAAGGACAGTATTTGATTTTAGATAAAGGAGGACAGATTTTAACTCCGCATCAGGAGGGATAGGATCTGACTCTACATCAGAAACAGTAGGATTTCCCTCTACCTCTGAAAGAATAGAGTTTGATTCTGCATTAGGAAGTGCAGAATTTGACTTTAGATCGGGAAAAGCAGAATCAGAAGTCATGAAGTACTAGCCAAAAGACAAAGGATACACAGATTTTGGATTTTAAATTTTGGATTTGTATTACCCACAAGAGCTTAAAGCGTGTAGCAAGATGTTAGTCTGGCATGAACCAAAAGATTATTTAATCTCAAATCTTAAATCTCAAATTGGCACAGTCAACCTCTGATAAACTGTCCCCAAAGCATCAGTATCGCCGACATTACCGGGAAACAGCACCACAGGTAAATCAGGAAACTGGGGATGATCGGATGGCGTTAACACCATTGAACAACCAGCTAAAATTTGACCGAGTAAACGGGCTGAAGTTAAAGCTAGTCCATTACTCAAGACATCATTAGAAGTAATGCCACCCTTGCTGATTAAGAATCCTATATCAGATGGTAAACCGCGTACAATATCCATCAATAAACCTGAAACTTTTTCTCCAAACTCCAATCGTGTGTTGACATCTTTAAAATTCAGTTCCTGACGGCTAGTATAAACCACTGGTGTTTTGCCAGCCTCGTGTGCTGCCCGTGTACTTTCTTGAATTTCAGTTAGCAATGCCGCAGATTGAGTTGCATTATCAAGTAATCGTGCTACATTCACTTCAATTCCCACCGTTCCTTCTATTTGCAATAGCGCCTCTAATTGCTGGGTAGTCTTTTTCACATGGGAACCAACAATCACTGCACCTGGTTTGCCTTGGCGCACGTACTGAGCCATATTTTCGGCAGCAATGGGTTGGGGTGGTAAAGCGGCTAAAGCTGTTAAAATACTTGCTGCACTGCGAAATAGAAAGCGTTTCCCTTGACTTGCGGCTGCTAATATGTCTACTGCAAAGCGGTTGAGATCATCTTGAGTTTCACCATCGACAACAGCGCACTGATTACCTTTAAGTTGTAACAAGCGTTCCAAACTACCAGCACGAATATCAGCTAGGAGAAACCTTTCTACAGCTTCGGCACTAATTTGTCCTTGAGTCTTTTCTTCGACATACTTGGGTAAGTAACTGTGATGGTAGCTGAAGACTGAATCACGGGCAAATTCAGTTTCATGCACTGGGGTAGGTACACCGCCGATAATCAAGTAATGAACGCTGTCACGAGTGATGCGTCCACCTTCAAAAAAAGCTGGTACGAGAAAATGAGCATCAAAAGGGCCGAGTTCTTTTGCGATCGCATCAGTTTCAATGGGATAATGTCCCCGCAAAGTAGAATCAGAACGGCTGACAATCAAAAAATCTTCAATTCCTTCAGCATTCAAAGCGATTTTCAGGTTCTGGCAAACTTCTTTAGTGACAGATGCAGCTGACTCTGGCGTTAGCGATCTAGTATTAGTCAGCACAAAGAAAATCGGCGAATCATCCTGCAACCCGATGCGTAAAGTGTCCACATCCCAGTGCATTAGCAGCAAGCAGCTGTGGACTGTTTGAGAACCCGTAGGGTCATCATCCAGGACAATTATTTTTGGTTTGTTGCTCATTTAGGTAATCTCTACTTAGAGGATGTTTTATAAGTATTAGGCGAATAGAATTCGCAACTATACACGCAAAGTCCACCTCCGTGGACTAATAAATTAAGATTTTTCTAACCTGCGGAGGCAGGTTTTGTCTGTGTAGCCGCGACTTATAGCCGCCCAAGCTTTTACAAACATCTACTCAGCTTTTGTGCAATTTTCTGATTTCTGCTTGTACATCGATCGCAATTTGCAATGATTGATTTAGCAGTTGAGCATATTCGCCTGCTTGACTACTAACTTGTAAAGCTTGCAGACTGGCTAAATTATTCACAAATAACTCTTGGTTATTAGCAAGCAATTTTTTATTATCCCGCAAAATTCGTTCCGTTTTCAGAGCGCGGACTAAATCTTCTCTAATTAGTTGCAGGGCCGCGATTACTTGATCTCGGTCATGGAAACTGCTTTCTACGTTTCCTGACGCTGCCAATTGGTCATTAATATCTATAGCAGCAACCAGGTCATGATATTTATCAACTTCATCTAAAAGTATTGTCAGTCCTTCAGGACAGGTCAACTGTCGCCACAGCCATCGCCCTACTAATATCGGCATTGGCACTAAAATTAGTAAAAGAATTCCAAATTTAATTGAAGAACCAATTGTTGGCAGAATAATAAACGCGTAAATAAAACCAACAATTATTGGCGTTAGCGCCAGCGTCACCAGCAATTCATTGATAAAAAACCCTAATCGCTTCTTGCTATCTCGCAAAACCGAGGGGCGAAAAACGTCTTCTGGATCGAACCCAGTCAAACGTCTTAATTCCCCCTTACTAATTTCCAAGCCTATTAAGTCCGGCTGCACGGCTGGATAACTCCTATGGAAGCCCAAGTTGCGTATTTATTTTAATCGGGTTTGGTAGATAAGCAATGGATGGTTACGTATAGTTATGATAAAAAGCAGACTGTGGAAGACGATTAGATCAAGCTAAAAAGCATTTGCACTTATTTTCTGCTCTATTTTGGATACAATGCAGTACTTAATATAAGCGATCGCGTTTAAGCGCATATTAAGTTGAGCTTTGCCGTTAGGTGGGCGTGGTATCTCTTGAACAAATGACAATGACTAATGACTAGGAAACCAGTTTTCATCTAAAATTTGTTCTAAAGAGCCAATAATTGTAACAGGGAATGTATCAATGGGAAGTTGAGAGCGATCGCTTGCTTCTTTTCTTGCATCTTGATAACATTCATCAAATATTTCTAAAATGTAAGGCTTAAGACTAGGACTATCTTTGAGTTCATCTTTAATCTCTCTACGGAATGTCCTGATTTCCCCTTTCCAATGCCCTTCATTGCGCTCCCTTTCCACATCCCAGTATGTAAGCTTAAGCAGATGTTCAAAAAGTCGAATTAACAGACTTTTCACTGTTCGCTTCTGACTCCTACCCATACTTTCTAATTCTTCTAACAAATTATCTAAATCCACAGATGAAAACTGACCAGCGCGAAGTTGGTTGATGGTTGTCCTCAGCCAAAGGTAATAATCTTGGTCGTATAAAGTCTGAGTTGTTGGTTCTATTTGTATGACCATATACTTTGTTCAAATCCTATTATTTCTATTAGAAACTGTGTGTTTTATACACCAATTATGCTTCAGTTTTTGAATACTCATAATTGCCTCTAACCCCTCATAAAAAAATACTCTCTGTAACACCATCATAATAAAGAGAGTTGAGTTATTGGTTGATTAATTCTATAAACGACTGGTCTGTTAATTTTTCTCACCTTCGTGCTGCTGGACTAGGGATAGAAATATTTTGCAGATGCAAACTTTCTCTGGTTAAATTTCCTCTGGAAACACGCAGATTTGAACCCAATTGAGCAATAATATCATTGACTACTCGATTATTAGCTGTAGCAGTCGTTGCTAATACTGGGATATTTTGCGGCAATGCTTGTAAAATTCTGACAATCCGTCGATAATCAGGGCGAAAATCATGTCCCCAATCAGAGATACAGTGGGCTTCATCAACAACAAATAAACCTATACGTTGAGATACTGGCAAAAGAATTTTTTCTCGAAAATCTTCGTTACCTAGTCTTTCGGGAGAAATAAGCAGAATATCTACTTCTCCTGCTATCAACTGTTGTGCTATTAGTGGCCATTTATCTGTATTGCTGGAGTTAATTGTTTCGGCTTTTACACCAATGCGTTGGGCTGCTGCAATTTGGTTTCGCATCAAAGCTAGTAATGGCGAAATCAAAAGAGTACAACCAGCACCTTGATCTCGTAACAAGCGAGTTGCTAAAAAATAAACTAGACTTTTACCCCAACCAGTGCGTTGGACAACAAGTAAACGCGATTGCTAGCGCTATATACTCAGTATCCATCATGCTGAGGTTATGAATTTCAGTTAAGGTGCAATAGCGCAAATATTCCTTAAGTCTAAACTAAAGTTTACTGAAAGAATGAGGTTTTAATTTACCAAGTCATTGAGAATATACAAGATCCTATTCATCATATAGAAGCTGCATTAGCAATGTAATAATGCAATTTTCTCCAATATCTTGCATAAACAGTTAACTCTGATTTGCACGTAATGAGTGCATTTAAATCACCAAAGTATTCTTCATCAAGGAGTAGAATAATGACTGCTACAAATGATAAGCGCAAAATTCGTTACGCCGTTGTTGGTTTAGGTTGGTTTGCCCAAGAAGCTGCTTTACCTTCGTTTGCCAACACCGAAAACTCAGAATTAGTGGCACTAGTTTCAGATGACCCCACTAAAAACGAAGAACTGAGCAAAAAGTATGGTATACATCATACTTACTCTTACGAGGAGTATGAGAACTGTTTGGCAAGTGGCGAGATTGATGCAGTTTATATTGCGCTGCCGAATCACTTGCATTGCGACTATACTGTGCGGGCTGCTAATCAGGCAATTCATGTGTTATGTGAAAAGCCGATGGCAGTGACTGAACAAGAGTGTGAGGCAATGATTAAAGCTGCCAATGACAATAATGTGAAGCTGATGATTGCCTATCGTTTACATTTAGAAGAAGCCAATTTACAAGCAGTAGAAGTTTTGCGTTCAAAGCAAATTGGTGAACCACGAATTTTCAACTCGGTTTTTACTCAGCAAGTAGAAGAAGGCAATATTCGTTTACGAGATGTTACTGGTGGTGGGACGCTCTATGATATTGGTATCTATTGCCTGAATGCTGCACGTTATCTATTTCAAGATGAACCAATTGAAGTATTTGCCGTAGCTGCCAATAATGGAGAACAACGCTTCAGCGAAGTGGAAGAAATGGCTAGCGTTATTTTGCGTTTCCCGAATGAGCGATTGGCAACATTTACCTGTAGCTTTGGAGGGGCAAGTGTTTCAACCTATCAGATTGTCGGTACTCAAGGCGATTTACGAGTAAATCCTGCATATCCTTGGCAGGGAGAAATCAAGCATTACCTGACAATTAATGGTGAAACTCAGGAGCGTACCTTTGAGGATCACGATCAACTAGCGGCTGAATTTACCTATTTCTCTGATTGTATTCTCGAAGATAAAGACCCAGAACCATCTGGGACGGAAGGATTGATTGATGTTTCGATTATTCAAGCGCTTTACGAGTCAATTGAGACGGGTAAACCTGTGCAGATTCAAACTAGCGATGCCTACGGCGGTAAACTACGCCATCAACGTCCCACATCGGATCAAACTATTGAGCGTCCTCCTAGTGACGAGAAGCCAGACTTAATTCATGCTGCTGCACCTTCTGGGCAATAATTACTAATATTAATTTTTGGTGAAGTGGCACAAAATCAAGTTTGGTGAAATAAAGAATGTACTAAGTGGATGATTGTCAGAGAACAGACACTTAGTACTAGTTATTTTGTAGCGATCGCTTAACAGAAATACTGGTTATTCATAACATATAAGGGCACAATATTATTGTTATGCCCTTATATGTTTTTTATTCAATTAAAAACTGCTGTCTATGCCGGGGTGAAATATTGCCAAATATTAAGGATAAAGACCTCTGTCAATCAGCGCCTGAGCCACTCTACCTACCCCTAAAGTGTAAGCAGCTAATCGCAGAGGAATTTGCCGTACCTCCGACTGCTGAATCACCCGATGGTAAGCTTGTACCATCAAATGCTCCATTTCGCGGTTGACACGTTCCTCATCCCAAAATACGTAGGAAAGGCCCTGCACCCACTCTAAATAACTGACTACCACACCGCCAGCATTCGCCAATATATCGGGTAGCACTGTCACACCCCGCGCCTCTAACGCCAAGTTAGCCTCAAGGGTAATCGGCCCATTAGCCGCTTCTGCGACAATTCGTGCTTGCACTTGATTTACATTTTCTTCAGTGATTTGGTTTTCTAAAGCTGCCGGTATTAAAACATCGCAGGGCAAAGTTAATAAATCTGCATTGCTAATTGGTACAGATTGCGGGAAACCTATAATACTCTTGCGATTTTCAGCAGCATAGACTTTCAACCTGGGAATATCAAGACCAACTTCGGAAAATATTCCACCAGCACCGGTTGAAACAGCAATAACTTTTGCGCCTGCTTGATGTAATAATTCTGCTGCGGCACTACCAACGTTACCGAAACCCTGAATAGCTACTCGCATACCTGCTAAGGATTTACCTTGCTGTGCCAGCGCCTCACGGATAATAATCATCACGCCACGTCCGGTTGCCATTTCTCGTCCCAGTGAACCACCAATAGAAAGCGGTTTCCCAGTTACAACCCCTGGTACAGCATGACCGACATTCACAGAGTAAGTGTCCATCATCCAAGCCATCTCACGGGACGAAGTACCCATATCTGGGGCAGGAATATCTACAGCAGGCCCAATATCTTTAATCAACTCGCTGATATAACGGCGGGTGATTCGCTCTAGTTCGCCAACACTGTAGCGTTTTGGGTCTATGGGAATGCCACCCTTGCCACCACCGTAAGGAATACCTAACAAAGCACATTTCCAGGTCATCAGCATTGCTAGAGCAGATACTTCGCGCAATGTCACAGCTGGATGGTAACGGGTTCCACCCTTGTAGGGGCCTAAAACATCGGAGTGCTGCACTCGGTGTCCAGCAAGAACCTGTATTTCTCCATTATCTAATTTCACGGGAATGGAAACTGTCACAACCTTACGCGGATGGCTGAGAATTTCTAGCAAACCTTGATTTAAATTTAATTCTTTAGCTGCCGCTTCTAAGTAGCTACATGCTTGATCAAATGGGCATATATGCGCTGGAGAAGCAGGTTCTGGCAGCAACAGAGATTTTGAAATCATAAAATTTTCTCCTAATCACGGTATCTTTACGAACCGGATATCATCTGTATTTAGCTTATCCTTTTTTTTATAAAAATAGGTATTTTGTAGTTTTTGTTACAGTTTTATTTTTTATATCCTGCTAAAGCTGCAAAAGCAGGATAATTATATATCAAGAGCAAAGACTTAAGTAAAACTTATATATAATGTTGGTCAGATAGTTAAACTGACAAGTTTTTACCTTGCTAGTACGATCGCTGCATTCTGTCCCCCAAAGCCAAAACTGCAACATAGTACCTGCCTAATTTTACTTAAACGTGCAGATGTAACGATATCTAAATCAAACTCTGGCTGCTGCAACCCTACACAAGGGGGTAAAATTTGATGCTTTAATGCCATAAGGGAAAAAGCCACACCTAAAGCTCCAGATGCTCCTAATGTGTGGCCCGAGCTTCCCTTAGTGGAACTAACTGCCACCCCTTGGGGAAACAAACGCTGGATTACCATGCTCTCCATTTGGTCGTTTAGCTGGGTAGCTGTGCCATGAGCATGAATGTAATCAATATCAGTTGGTGAGAGGCAACTACGTTCTAGACATTGTTTGATAGCAGCGATCGCACTTTCACCTTCAGGTTCTGGTGAATTAGCATGATATGCGTCGTTAGTTAAGCCAAAACCGAGAATTTCACCATACACTTTTGCTTGACGCTGTTTTGCCAACTCTGCTGATTCCAAGACAAACACAGCTGCGCCTTCGCCTAACACTAAGCCTTCTCGGTGCAAATCAAAGGGATAAGCTCCAGTTTTCGCCAAAGCACCCATCTGCTGAAAACCAGCCAAAGTTAGGGGTGTAATCGGCGCTTCCACTGCACCTGCGATCGCCTGTTGACATTGCCCAGTTTGGATAAGCAAAGCTGCTTGAGCGATCGCCCAAATTCCAGTTGCACAAGCCGCCATCGGTGCTAAAACTATACCTGATGCACCGATTTGTCTTGCAGTTGCGATCGCATTCATGTGAGGTAATGTATGTAGCCAATTTCCAAAAGAGGACATGGGTAAATTCGCTGCGTCTTTATACATTTGCCGCGCCATGATTTCCCAAGACGCTTGATAAGAGCGACTCGATCCAATGACTACAGCACAATCAGGTACATGTGAAACTAACCCAGAATCTTGCAAAGCAGAAGCTACAACCATCTGAGTTAACATTGTCAATTCAGATGGTTGTTGACCAATCAAACCTAGAGGAAGTGGTGTAAATTCTGGAAAAGGTTGATGTAATCGAATTCCAGATTTACCTGCTAGCAAATTTTGCCAGCTATCTTCTAAGTTTCCACCCAAGGCAGAAATTAAACCAATACCAGTGACAACAACCTTTGCCAATTTAGGAGTTAATAGTTAGGAGTACAGACGCGATTAATCGCGTCTGTACAGGAGTTAGTAGTTATTTTCCCCCTGCCCTCTTCCTCTACTTCCCTGGTATTTTCAGATTTTCAGCACCTTGTGTGACTTTAGCGGAGTCAATGCGATCGCCTTGCTGAATTTTGTTCACTACATCAAAGCCTTGAGTGACATTGCCAAACACAGCATAGTTACCATCTAGGAATGCCAAATCTGCTAAAGCAAAGTAAAACTGGGCAGAAGCGGAGTCTGGTGCTTGCGATCGCGCCATCGCTACTGCACCCTGTTTATGGGGCAATACGACCGGTTGAGCAGTAGCATCAAAGGGTTTATTGTAAATCGGAGTATCTGAACCTTTCACCTTAATTTCTAAAGGTATATAACGAGCATTTCCCGTTTTTGGGTCAATATAGCTACCTGTTCCCAGTCTATCTGCTGAAACTTTCGGGTCTTTACTTTGTGGATCGCCCCCTTGAACAACAAATGGTTGGGGTTCCCGTACAACTCGATGGAAAACTAAACCATCGTATACACCCTTCTGCACTAAATCTACGAAGTTGCCGGCTGTAATAGGGGCATCAGTGCCATCTACTTCGATAGTAATCGGCGAACCTTTAACCGTAAGTACTACAGTAGCCTTGCCATCAAGACGTGGTAAATCTGCTAGTCCAGGAATATCACTATTAGTTTGAGATGAAGATGTTGCTTCAGTAGTTGTCTTGCTGCTTGCCTCGTTTATGGTCGAGGTAGCTGTCGAGATTGGAGAAGATGTATTAGAAGCGACTTGCTGTGTTGAACATCCTCCCAACATCAAAGCACTGATGAGCGCAAGAGAAAGCAAAAATTGTGAAATTTTTAACCGCATTGCCTGTTACCGATTTAACCAGAGTATCTTATCGTTTCGTGGGTCATTGGGCATTGGGAATTGGGAATTGGGAATTGGTCATTGATCAAGAATTCTTCTTCCCCTGCTCCCCCTGCTCCCTTATCCCCACTCCCTACTCCCTTAAAGTCCTTCTAATGACACTCCCAAAAAGCGGGCTAATTTTGCGCCTTCTGTTTCCAACTCTGTTAAAGATAACGGTTGTCCAACCCGTGTTAAGGGTATATCTCGCCGGCCCTTAATGCGTAGATAGAGGGCGCGAAGAGGATTAAGACCTTCTTTGACGGCTATTCGCACTGACTGAACATCTTCAATGCGGCCGTCAATCTCAATTCGGCGGTTTTTGCCAGGAAATCCCCAACGGAATATTTTAATTGTGCCAGTTTCCTGATTAAATTCATTGTAACCGCCTCCTACGTCCCATAAAATTACTAGCCATAGATATGTGGCTAATAGCAAGCCAGCAGTGCCATATAAACCCATCACCAATCCTTGGGGGACGAATACCAGTTGAGTTGGATCGGAAACTATGAGTAAATTAACTTTTAAGTAACTGGATATCCCAGCTAATAAAAAGCCGCTTGCTCCCAACGTAACGATAGTTGCCCAGCAGTAATTACTGAACCGACGAGAACCGAGAACATTTTGATGCAGGAGGCGATCGCCTTTGTTAATCGTTGTTGATGCCGTCATTGAACTACCATTGCCCCGTGAGATACTTGCTGTCACATACTTGCACACTTAATGCTCTTGCATAGAGTGTGTGCTTCTATACCAATCTAGCTATTGCTTAGGAGGCACTGAAGCTCTGTTTTAAGCCCACGGTATACTTTACCGTAGACGATGAATTTTTTACCCTGTACCCTACAAATTTTACTGTCCCGGATGATGGCTTACTTGCACTAAGGGACAAACCACTTAAGCTATTTGTATTAGTCAAGATGTGCCAACTTCCTTTCCCCTTGTCCAACGTTTCACATAGTTATTTCTAGAGGTGTATCAACGACTGTGGCGGCGAAGTAACCATCCACATTTTACCAAACATTGTTGACAAAAACTCAACCGCCCCCTTCCCTGTTCCTGCTACTTATATAATTTGTTAAGGCACTAAGTCTTAAATTTCTTCACTCAATGGCTGATAAATTTTTTTTTCCAAATGCGGTTGGGATCAGCAGGGGAGGCTCTTGAGCAAAGAGGCTTATTGTTCGGTAATTTTTTTCTCCCCCTGCTTTGCCTGCCCCTTTATCCTCTTTCTTGCCTGCTCCCTGACTGTTTTTCACCATTTGGGAATGAGTTCCCTATCTATGTCAAGGTAGACTAAATTTTTTTACATTTCTGAGAAAAGTTGTGTCAAATTGTAAAATTTCTGATATTCATATTATTTATAAGGTTTGTGTTTCATGACTAATTTGCTTCTGTGTATCAGGCAAAAACCCTGAGTAGTATGATAAGTTAAGAATCATTAAGTTACCACAAGCTAGATTACTAGCCGATGGTACGTGTAATGGCATAGAGAAAGAGAAAAGCTGATCTCATTAATCAGCTTTTCTCTCAGAATCTCAGTTGCTTTGACGCTGTTGAGATTGTCAAAAAAAACGTTAATTCCTCACGGCAGTCGGTTACACTGGCTCTCCGCACTGTCTTAGAAACGTTGCAATTTTAGTAAAAAGAGGATTTTAGTCCGATGACCATCGCAGTTGGACGCGCCCCTAGTAGAGGGTGGTTTGACGTATTAGACGACTGGCTCAAGCGCGATCGCTTCGTATTCGTAGGTTGGTCAGGGATACTATTGTTTCCTTGCGCCTTCCTAGCACTAGGCGGTTGGCTGACCGGTACCACCTTCGTCACCTCTTGGTACACCCACGGGTTAGCCTCCTCCTACCTAGAAGGCTGTAACTTCCTAACAGTGGCAGTATCCACCCCCGCCGACAGCATGGGACATTCCCTATTGCTTTTGTGGGGCCCAGAAGCTCAAGGCAACCTTACCCGTTGGTTCCAATTGGGTGGTTTGTGGCCATTTGTGGCTTTGCACGGAGCCTTTGGTTTGATTGGCTTCATGTTGCGCCAATTTGAAATTGCTCGTCTAGTAGGTATCCGTCCTTACAACGCCCTGGCCTTTTCCGCTCCCATTGCAGTATTCGTCAGTGTATTCCTGATGTACCCCTTGGGACAATCGTCATGGTTCTTTGCACCTAGCTTTGGCGTAGCTGCTATTTTCCGGTTCCTATTATTCCTGCAAGGGTTCCACAACTGGACACTCAACCCCTTCCACATGATGGGTGTTGCGGGTGTATTGGGTGGTGCTTTGTTGTGTGCCATTCACGGAGCCACAGTGGAAAATACCTTGTTTGAAGACGGAGATGGTGCTAACACCTTCCGCGCCTTCAATCCAACCCAGTCTGAAGAAACCTACTCAATGGTGACAGCAAACCGTTTCTGGTCACAGATTTTCGGTATTGCTTTCTCTAACAAACGCTGGTTGCACTTCTTCATGTTGTTCGTGCCAGTCACAGGCTTGTGGATGAGCGCCGTCGGCATCGTCGGTTTGGCACTCAACCTGCGGGCTTATGATTTCGTCTCCCAAGAATTGCGGGCGGCGGAAGACCCTGAGTTTGAAACCTTCTATACCAAAAACATTTTGCTTAACGAGGGTATCCGCGCTTGGATGGCTCCTCAAGATCAACCCCACGAACAATTTGTATTCCCTGAGGAGGTATTACCACGTGGTAACGCTCTCTAATAGACCAAATATATTAGGCGGTACTGGACGTGACCAAGAATCCACTGGCTTTGCCTGGTGGTCTGGTAACGCGCGTTTAATCAATCTGTCTGGCAAACTACTGGGTGCTCACGTTGCCCACGCTGGTTTGATTGTATTCTGGGCTGGAGCGATGACTTTGTTTGAAGTCGCTCACTTCATTCCCGAAAAGCCCATGTACGAACAGGGCTTGATCCTGTTACCTCACCTTGCTACCCAAGGTTGGGGCGTTGGTGCTGGTGGTGAAGTTATCGATACCTTCCCCTACTTTGTGGTTGGTGTACTCCACTTAATTTCCTCAGCCGTCCTTGGCTTTGGCGGTATCTATCATGCCGTTCGTGGCCCAGAAACCTTAGAAGAATACTCTTCTTTCTTTGGTTACGACTGGAAAGACAAGAACAAGATGACCAACATCATCGGGTTCCACCTGATTATTTTGGGATGCGGTGCGCTGCTGTTGGTACTAAAGGCAATGTTCTTTGGTGGTTTGTATGACACCTGGGCGCCAGGCGGTGGTGACGTTCGGATTATTACTAATCCTACACTGAACCCAGCAGTTATCTTCGGTTATGTACTCAAGTCTCCTTTCGGTGGCGAAGGCTGGATTGTCAGCGTCGATAACTTGGAAGATGTGGTCGGTGGTCACATCTGGATTGCCTTTATCTGTATTGCTGGCGGTATTTTCCACATTCTTACCAAGCCTTTTGCTTGGTCACGTCGTGCATCCATCTGGTCTGGTGAGGCTTACCTCTCCTACAGCTTGGGCGCTCTGTCGTTGATGGGCTTCATTGCCTCCATCTATGTTTGGTTTAACAACACCGTTTACCCCAGCGAATTCTACGGCCCTACTGGCCCAGAAGCTTCTCAAGCTCAGGCTTTGACCTTCTTGATTCGTGACCAACGCTTGGGTGCTAACGTCGGTTCTGCTCAAGGTCCCACAGGTCTAGGTAAATACCTGATGCGTTCTCCAACAGGTGAAATCATCTTCGGTGGTGAAACCATGCGCTTCTGGGATTTCCGTGGACCTTGGTTGGAGCCTCTACGTGGCCCCAATGGTCTTGATTTGGAAAAAATCAAGAACGATATTCAGCCTTGGCAAGCTCGTCGCGCTGCTGAATACATGACCCATGCTCCTCTAGGTTCTTTGAACTCTGTGGGTGGTGTGGCTACTGAAATTAACTCCTTCAACTACGTATCTCCTCGCGCTTGGTTGGCGACTTCTCACTTCGTACTAGGATTCTTCTTCCTAGTTGGTCACTTGTGGCACGCTGGTCGCGCACGAGCTGCGGCTGGTGGTTTTGAGAAAGGAATTAACCGTGAGACTGAGCCAGTGATGTTTATGGACGACCTAGATTAGGTTGTAAAGTTTATTTCATCACTGACTACTAAATAATTTAGAGGCTCTTGCATAAAAGCAAGGGCTTTTTTTATAGGAAAATTAGTCATCTATTGATTAAAGTGAGCGGCTTACCAAGGTAATTAATACTATGAGCGACTCTAATTTTATTGATGCTCTGCGATGGACATCTGAAGCTAAAGAAAAGTTACAAAATATTCCCTTTTTTGTCCGCTCTCAAGCTAAAGCCAGAATTGAACAGCTGGCTCGTGAAGCACAGCAAGAGGTTGTGACAGCTGATTTGGTAGAAGAGGCTAGGCTTGAGTTTGGACAATAAAAAGGAGTCAGATACAGAATTTAGAATTCAAAATACTCTACTAGGACTTACGCACTTTACAAATAGGCTATTGTGTGCTATTGCGGACATCAAATTTGTCAGCGATTTGCTGCCTTTTTTCTCCCCTATAAGTGAATAAGTTGATAGATCTCAAACCTATAAAGATGATAGGAAGTTAAGCTCTTTGAGCTTAACTTCTGTTCAGTAACCAGAACCGAGTTAACTGACATAAGTTGAATTTTGTCAATGCGTAAGTCCTAGTAATCTAAATTTCAGGAGTTTTAATTATGCCTAGATTTACGGTTCCACCCAATTTCACAGGCACTACTGATTCTGACACTTTAATTGGGGAAGATTTAAATAAATTTCCAGCAATTGGGATTGATATTTTAACTGGAGGTTTCATTGATACAGGCCTAGGATTGGACACCATTAAAGGCAACGGCACTAGCGGTAAAGGGGCTGATGGTGCTATCGGTAAGAACGTCAATGGCAGCGAAGGCGGTGCTGGAATCGGCATCAGCAATAATGGCAATCTGAATGCTGGGTCGGGCGACGACGATATCATCAGCAAGGGTATTGGGGGTCGTGGAGGCAACGGCGCGGATGATTTTACTGTTGATTATTCTGGCAATCAAGGCGGCAACGGCGGTGCAGGGACAGGCATCAGTAACATTGGCATCCTTAATACTGGGTTGGGAAACGATACTATCATCAGCAATGGCACTGGCGGCAACGGCGGCAACGGCGGCGGTTTCTTTCCCTTTGGCGGCGGCGGTGGATTTGGGACTGGCATCAGTAACAGTGGCAAACTGAATACTGGGTTGGGCAATGACACGATCACTGGCACTGGTAAGGGCGGCATTGGTGCTGGCAGTCGCTATCCCGGCAAGGGCGGATTTGGGATAGGTATCAGCAACACTGGGCAGCTGGATACTGGAGACGGAAATGACACGATCGCTGGCATCGGTATAGGGGGCATTCCCGGTACTGGAGTTGGACCCGGCGAAGGCGGTGTCGGGATTGGCATCAGCAATAATGGCAGTCTCAATACAGGCTCAGGAAATGACACGATCACTGGCACTGGCACTGGTACTGGTGACTATAGCTATGGCGGTGGCGGTGCTGGAACTGGCATCAGCAACACTGGGCAACTGGATACCGGAGACGGAGAAGACGCGATCGTAGGCACTGGCACTGGTACTGGGAGCTTCTTGGACGACAAAATTAATGAAATTGGCATCCAGAACATGAAAGGTGCTACCATCACCACAGGACAGGGCAACGACACAATTACTGGTTCTGGCAACGGTTTAGCCTACAACCTTACCGTCAGAGGCATCTCTAACGATGGGGTAATTGATACTGGCAGTGGTTGTGACATCATTACAGGATTTGCTAGTACAACAATTGGTGGTGTTCCCTATGACAGTGGTAGTGCCATAGGCATTTTTGGACAAGGAACGATCCGGACTGGCGATGGCAATGACACTATCACCGGCACTGGTATCGGCGCTAACAGCGAAAAAGGCGATTACTATAGTAACCGCGCTAATGGCTGCACCGGAACAGGTATTAGTAATAGTGGCAATCTGAATGCAGGGGATGGGAATGACACTATTACTGGCACTGGTATCGGCGGTAATGGCGGTAATGGCAGTAATGGCGGTTATGACAGTAATGGCGGTAATGGTGGCACTGGAACAGGTATTAGTAACAGTGGCAATCTGAATGCAGGGGATGGGAATGACACTATCACCGGCACTGGTCAGGGGGGCAGAGGTGGTACTGGCAAAATACCAGGCGCAAATGGCACTGCATACGGCATTTTCAACGACGGAGTAATTGATCAGGGGAATGGTTGTGACATCCTTACCGGGCAGGCTACAGCAACAATTGGTGGTGCTGCTTATGGCATTTATGGAAAAGGAACTATCAAGACTGGTGATGGCAATGACTTTATTACATCCACCAGTACCATCAATGAACTTCAACAAAAAGTTACTATTGGTGGCGGTATCAACATTGATCTAGGCACTGGAAATGACTACTTCAAAGGGTTTGGTACTGGGACTGTGGATGGTGGAAAAGGTTTTGATACCTTAGACCTCAGTGCTTTCAATCGCTCTGAACTCACTTTTTCTGGTGTAATTTCGGGCAATGCCCTAAACCCAGCTAACATCAGCTTCAATAACAATAAAAATGTGATTACGCTCTCCACAACAGGCTTTGAGAATTTTATCTTTGCAGATGGCTCTTTGTCCTACAGCACTTTGGTCTGAAACTAAAACTACAACAATCTCAGGAAAAATAATTAGGAATTACGAATTGGTATCAACTTTCTTCCACATTCATTGCTGCTAAAAAAGCTTTCTAGCTCACATCTCTGTTTTAAATTTAGAGAATTTTAATTATGCCTAGACTTACAGTTCCACCCAATTTTACAGGTACTGCTGGTGACGACACAATCGTAGGGGAAGATTTAAATAAATTTCCAGCAATCGGGATTGATATTTTAACTGGAGGTTTCATTGATACAGGCTTAGGATTGGACACCATTAAAGGCAACGGCACTAGCGGTAAAGGGGCTGATGGTGCTATCGGTAAGAACGTCAATGGCAGCGAAGGCGGTGCTGGAATCGGCATCAGCAATAATGGCAATCTGAATGCTGGGTCGGGCGACGACGATATCATCAGCAACGGTATTGGGGGTCTTGGAGGCAACGGCACGGATGAGCCTACTGTTGATTCTGGCACTAATGGCGGCGGTGGCGGTACAGGGACTGGCATCAGCAACAGTGGCAAACTGAATACTGGGTTGGGCAATGACACTATCATCAGCAATGGCACTGGCGGCAACGGCGGCAACGGCGGCGGTTATTTCACGGCTGGCGGCGGTGGCGGTACAGGGACTGGCATCAGCAACAGTGGCAAACTGAATACTGGGTTGGGCAATGACACGATCGCGGGCACAGGTCAGGGCGGCACTGGTAATGACAGCCGCTATGGCGGTTATAGTGGATTTGGGACTGGAATCAGCAACACTGGACAACTGGATACCGGAGAGGGAAAAGACACGATCACAGGCATCGGTATTGCAGGCATTCCCGGTAGCGGGATTTTGATCGGCAATGGCGGTGTAGGGACTGGCATCAGCAATAATGGTAATCTCAATACTGGGGCCGGAAATGACACGATCGCAGGCATCGGTATTGCCAGCATTCCCGGCAATGGAATTATACTCGGCACTGGCGGTGTAGGGACTGGCATCAGCAATAATGGTAATCTCAATACTGGGGCCGGAAATGACACGATCGCAGGCACTGGTACAGGTACAGGTACTGGAACTGGCGTTATTAACAGTAAGAAACTGGATACCGGAGACGGAGAAGACACGATCATAGGCACTGGCACTTCTACTGGCAACTTTGACGACAAAATTAATGATGGAACTGGCATCCAGAACATGAAAGGTGCCACCATCACCACAGGGCAGGGTAACGACACAATTACTGGTTCTGGCAAAGGTTTAGTCCCCGACCTCATCGTCATAGGCATCTCCAACGATGGAGTAATTGATACTGGCAATGGTTGTGACATCCTTACGGGACTTGCTAGCACAACAATTGATAGTAATTATGGGAATCCTACTGGTACTGCCATAGGCATTTTTGGACAAGGAACGATCCGGACTGGTGATGGCAATGACTTTATTACAGCCACCAGTACCATCAATGAAGTTCAGCAAAAAGTTACTATTGGTGGCGGTATCGGTATTGATCTAGGCACTGGAAATGACTACTTCAAAGGGTTTGGTACTGGGACTGTAGATGGTGGAAAAGGTTTTGATACCTTAGACCTCAGTGCTTTCAATCGCTCCGAACTCACTTTTTCTGGTGTAATTTCAGGCAATGCCCTAAACCCAGCTAACATTAGCTTCAATAACAATAAAAATGTGATTACGCTCTCAACAACAGGTTTTGAGAATTTTATCTTTGCAGATGGCTCTTTGAACTACAGTACTTTGGTTTGAAACTAAAATTACAACAATCTCACGAAAAATACAGCAGATTACAAATTAATGAAGTACAAAAATACCCCTCCCTAACTCTCCCCTCATAAAGGGGAGGGAACTAGATGAAAAATGCTGTAATTACGAATTACGAATTAATATCAACTTCCTCCCACATTCATTGCTGCTAAAAAAGCCTTTTGACTCACATCTCTGTAAACTGTATTCAAATACTTCATTACCACATCACTCGAAGTTGAATTTACTGCATTTTCCTCTTCCTTAGCTAGGGGGATTGCTCCTAATACATTTAATACCATCTCATTAGTGGAAGGCGCAATCACTACTAATGATGACTCTAGTGGCTCATTGTATTGCCAGAAAGAGTCAATTTTTACTGAGTATTTATTATTAGAAATTGACTGTTGAATATCGGGCGTTTCTGTGGTATTGACCTGAATCTTGGCACTACGTAATTGACGTAAATCGCTGATAATTTGCTCTTTGGTGCGTCCGCGCAATTGAAATAGTACAAAGGGGTCTTCACTGAAGCGATCGCCTAACTGATAGTACAGCGCACCAATGTGTTTACAGGGATTTGCTTTATCAGGACAAGAGCATTTACTCTGGACATCACCGAGGGTAAATGGAAATATCGAAAGACCATTTGCAGTAAAGACTTCTTCTATATTTTGTGGCATTTCTCCTGCTAGTAATTTGGCAGCAAAAATTGCCTTTTGAGACATGCTTTCAATTACATAACCCCACTGTTCATCGCTAAAAGGTTCAAGGGAAAGGGAAACTTTATAAGGTTCTACTTCACTACCTTGTACTCTAGCTAATACTTTTGCACCTTTAAATTCAATACTCAAAACATTCCCTTGACGAGCATAGTTTCTAGCACGTTCTAAACGCTTTTTAAACCGATAGGAATCTAGCAAATCTAGCCATTGTTGTGACCACCATTCTCGACTTGCTTGTAATGTGTAATTAGTCATAAATCAATTTAAAATTCAAAATTATGGAATATTTTTCACACAGTTTGGTTTTATGGTGCCAACTTACTTATAGCGGTTCTTGTTTACGTGAGGTACACCCGTAGAGGCACGGCACTGCCCATTGGTTTTAACTTTATCAACTTTTTAGCAAAAATTTATTCACATTAATCACTGCATTGCCCCATTTTTCCTGAGTCAGAACCCACTTTTTGGTATCGTATGTGATCATGCTCCTCAGTTGAAAATTAATCACTATAGTCATGCTTTGGAACAAGGTGAACGGGATGATTGAAGTCAATTCGACCGATAATGTCTTGGATGTCGCAATCATTGGAGCGGGGCCAGGTGGACTCTGTGCCGCTCATGCTTTAGCACGACTTGGCTTCTCGATCGGGGTTTTTGAGCAAGCCCGCCTGTTGCGACCAATTGGCGCTGCTCTAGGGATGGGTGATCCCGGCTATGCTGCCCTAGCGGAGATCGATGCCGAACTGGCGCAGCAGGTGCGGCTGTTGGCAGTGAATCCCAAACAGCAGATATTGATGCGGCCAAATGGCGAGGTTCTTTTCGCTGATGAATCCCCACTTGCCGGGACAGGCTTCACCTGGCTATGCTGGTATAACCTACAGACCTGTCTTTATAAAGCACTGCCCGCGACGGTATCACTTCATCTCAACCATACCCTCATCGGTTTCACTCGGACTTCAGTCCAGGGTCAAGAGCAATTGCGTTTGAAGTTCCGTGACCAGGAAGATGTCTGTGCCCGACTTTTAATTGGTGCCGACGGTTACAACTCTGTGGTGAGAAGCATTACCGTTGCAGATGGTGCCCCTCTTTATACAGGAACCATGACTTGGAGGGGGATTGTGAAACGGGAAAACTTGCCCTCACTTACCGCTCCCTTCCTTGAATCTGCTGGATTTCAACTTGTGGTTGGAGAAAAAAAGAACTTCTGGATAATGGATGCGGGTACGGAATTGCTTGCTTGGGGTGGCACAGCCCTACGTTTGAATCACTCGAAAAGTTCATCAGCGCTAGAGACGGTACTGCAAATATTTGAGCAATGGCCCCCTCTGGTTGAAAGTGTGATTAGAGCCACTGAGCCTGAGACCATCATCGAAACTGGTGTCTTCGACAGGGAACCAGTGCCGCAGTGGGGGGACTTGAGACGTGTGACCCTACTGGGTGATGCGGCCCACCCGATGCGGCCATCGTTGGGATTGGGCACAACTATGGCCATACAGGATGTGGTAGCCTTGGCTAAAGTTCTAGCCCGTACTGATCTAGGTGATGGGGAACAACTCGGTGTTGCTCTACGCACTTACGAGCAGGAGAGGATTGCTATTTCGGCCCCGTTACAGCGCCTTGCTCGACAGGAGGGTGCTAATTCCCATGCTGAAGATCAGGCAGAGCGGCTTAAAGAAGGATTTTCAGCCGCCCTGGCAGCACGCAGGCAGGCATTCCAGAAGCACTTCAGTGGTGAGTGAAAATTGTTACTACTGGACTAAAGTCCTTACTACGAACTTATTCTGCATCATCGTCAATTACTGCACTGCGATCGAGTATTAGTAAGTTACGAAGCTGGTCTGTATCCAGTTCTGTCAACCATTCTTCACCAGCACCTACAACTTGTTCAGCTAGCTGTTTTTTACTTTCAATCATGTCATGAATTTTTTCTTCTAAAGTGCCTGTGCAAACAAATTTATGTACTTGCACATTCCGGGTTTGACCAATCCGAAATACTCTATCTGTGGCTTGATTCTCCACGGCTGGATTCCACCATCTATCAAAGTGGAATACATGATTTGCTCGTGTTAAATTCAGTCCGACACCACCCGCTTTCAGAGAAAGAATCATAATTGGTGGCCCTTGAGGATCGTGTTGAAAACGGTCGATCATTTCCTCACGTTGTTTTTTACTGGTGCTGCCATATAAAAAGAATATTTCTCGCCCAAGTTGTTTTTCTAAATAGGGTTTAAGTAACTTACCCCACTCAGCAAATTGTGTGAAAATTAAAGCTCTATCCCCTTCTGCTAAAACTTCTTCTAACATTTCTTCTAGCCGCAGAAGTTTGGCTGAATTATGTTGCTCTAATGTCGCTTGTTTCAAGTATTGGGCTGGGTGATTGCAGATTTGTTTGAGTTTGATTAGCAAAGCTAAAATCATCCCCCGGCGTTGCAATCCTTCAGCAGATTCTATCTCTACTAAAGATTGTTCTACAACTTGTTGATAAAATGCAGCTTGTTCACCAGTCAGACCGCAAAATACGGTCATTTCTTGCTTATCTGGTAAATCTTGAATGATGTCGCGATCGCTTTTCAATCGCCGCAGTATAAATGGTTGCACTAATGAACGTAACTGAGTCAAAGAAGCCGTATCACCATACTTTTCAATTGGCATGGCAAATCGACGCTGGAAAAATTGCTTATTGCCTAAATAGCCAGGATTGAGAAAATCCAAAATAGACCAGAGTTCTTGCAGTCTATTTTCTACTGGTGTCCCCGTTAATGCAATGCGAAATGTTGCTTCTAATTCCCGGACTGCTTTTGACTGCTTCGCCTCTGGGTTTTTCACATTCTGGGCTTCGTCTAAAACAATTATCTGCCAAGAGACACTTTGCAATGACTTGATATCTCGATGAAGTAGTGAGTAGCTGGTAACTATTAAATCGTGCTTTTTCACTGCTTCTAAAAACGCTTTTCCTTTTGGGCGTTTGTCACCGTGATATTGCAAAATTTTCAGGCTTGGTGCAAATTTATTGACTTCCCTTTCCCAGTTGCCTAAAACGGAAGTTGGACAAACTAGCAGTGTTGGATTTTCTAGTACGTCCTGTTCTTTCAAGTGCAGCAGAAAAGCAATGAATTGGACAGTGTTGTGGCAAATAATATTGTTAGCGACAAAATTATGATGTTCGCTAACTTCAAAGTCATAAACCCATCCATCGTAATCTATGTCCTCTATTGATTCTATCCGGCAATAAAATACCTCTTGGTCGAGAAGACATTGCAAAGACTGTCTTATTAAGCTCAACTGTTCTACATCTAGGCTGCTATATGCTGACAAAGTTTGAGTTGTCCACTTGGAAGGTTTTAGTAGCTGATACTGTTCTTGGGCTTCTCCACTAATCATACGGCTCATTCCAGCTATTACTCGCTGTAAACTATCTCTAGAAAATTGCTGGGAACCATTAATATAAACAGTGTTGTGCATCCCAAAATGTCGCAACGGAAGTCCCGTTGCTATGACTGTTTGGGCAACCATATCAGAAGCAGGAATTCCTTCAATATTTGTGTTGCTGATCAGTTGACAAATTAGTTCTAGTTTGCTCTGTTTCTCTGAGTTATTAAAACCAATTTCTTGGATAAATCTGCGGGCAGAATTTCCTCCAATTACACCAATATAGTAGGTGCGTAAAGTACGAGTTCCATTAGTAGCACACTTCTGTTTAGGCGATATTCGCAACCAAATGCCGAAACGCCGCAACAGTGCAGAAAGTTGCTGAATTAGTAAGGCTGAAGCTGTAGAAATCTCAATACTCCCCATACTTAAAACAACAGCAGATTCAGCATCAAAATAGTTTTGTAAAAATATCCGCACACTATCCAAGTCTGCCTGCATAATGAAGGACGGAATAGATTTTTCTGCCGACAGTTTCCCCCAAACATAACCTTTAGCTTCTAAGAATTCCCGATAGGCTTGGCTGTTAACTCGAAGAGCAGAAACTCTGTTAGGGAAGGTAGAGATATTAGGGCTGTTAATTTTGAGGTTATAGCGGTTTTGAATGCGTTGGCAAATCTGGAGTAGATCCTCTAATACTTTGGTGTCTTTTTGGGATATTGTCACTCTTCCCACATCGGGTAGTTCATGCCCTTCAGCAATCTGCCAAGCAAGAAACTTGACTAAATCAGGATCTTGTGATTCTCCATTCCAAAGTGTTTTACCTGGGACACAAACGTAATCACCCACCTGTAAGTTATTTGTCCAACCTTTATTTGTCAACAATTTATGACGATGAGTAATAGTGATATTATTACCGTCTTCTAGGGTGATTTTTCGTAATTTCTCGTGGACTTGCTGGCGATACAAGCGTCTAACATTAGCTTGGACAATTTTGCCAGTTTTTTCATCTATGGAATTAACTAATAATTGCTCTGTGGGGTTAGCCCAAAATCCCTCGCCGTCAAATTCTGTTTCTCCAGCGTGAGTTGTCCAGATTGTCTCTGCTGTGCGTAACAGTCCATTTACATTTACTAAAGTATTATTTGCTACACACTTACCGAGTCCCATATCGTCGGCAAGACACGCACCCAAACCCCAACGTTCCAAGAAAGATAGCCAAGCAGCACCACGTTCTTGATAAGGCCGCAACTGTCCTTTAAAGGCTGCTGGTGTCGGTAAAGGTGCGATCGCTTGATTATTATTTAACGCCCCAATCAACTCTTGCAACGCCCCAGATGCCTCAAAACTGACCACTGGTAATTTTTCAATTACCTGGGTATCCCCTGTACTGAAACGCAAGGCATCTTCTAAGGAAAGCGCCATTTGGTCTTTGCGAGTGGTAAAAAAGGTTTGGGCTGTTTTGATATCCTGGGGGCGCAATTCCACCCACTCGCCGTTAATTTCTACTAGCGGACTATTTAAAGCCACAAGTTTATCAAACTCAGCTTTAGAAATAGTTTGTCCACCAATTGCCAATTGCCATTGGAAATTTAGCAAACTTTGCAATCCTAAACGTCCCTGCTTTTTCTTTGGGGTTTCAGCAGTAATTTTCAAACCTAAACGGTTCGCCCATCCTTCGCGGTTCGCCAAACTAGAAGGCAAAATTACTCCTAAACCACTGTCTTCCAACCTCCAAGCTACAGCCTTGATAAACTCATAAGCTTGCATGGGGGTGATCCGAGAAGATTGGGGATATTCGGTTTCAAAACTGGGTGCGATCGCTGGATATAATCGAGAAGCTACCCCCAAACCGCGCAAAAATGTTTCCTGTGGTTGCTCAATTGTCCGATTTTCATAAACCAATTGTTCAACTGGATTGTTCCAAATAGTTGCCGCATCGACCAAAAAATCAGGATCATCTGCCGCTTGTAAATAATACGCCAATGTCCAATCTATTTCGCCAGACTCTGGAGAACGCAGTTGAAAACAGGTACGAAATAGAGTTTTAAGCGTTAATTGGTATTGTAGCGGCATAGTCCAAGCTTTCAGTGCCGCTTCCAGTCGTTCCACTTCAATTGCATCTGCATTAACTGTATCAGATACATTAGTTAAAGCTTGCAACCATTGTCGCACCCCACCTGGTAAAGATGCGATCGCTTTAGCTTCAATTGGAGGTTGAGAACCCACCATTCCTCGCACTTGGGCATCTATCGTACTGTTGAGAAATCCCAGCAACAATTCTTGAGGTTCGGTAGGGAAGTCTACATAAAGTAGGGATTGGGGATTAGGGATTAGGGATTGGGAAAACTCCTCCCCAGTCCCCAGTCCCCAGTCCCCAGTCCCCAGTCCCTCTTGATAAGTCCGACAAACCAACGGCATATTTGCAGAAAATCTTTCTAGACGGGTTCCATCTACAGCACTGTCTAGAAGTACTTGCCATTTGGCAGCAAATGCAGCATCTGCTTGTCGGTCAATTGTTGGTAAAAACTTGCACCGTGAGATTAAATCTAAACTCCATCGGGCAACTTGCGACCAAAAACGTAAATCTCCTCCTAAAAAGGCATCTTCTCCGTTAGTCGCATTTAAGGGAATAGCAGCGAGAAATTTTACTGCTTCGCTGGGGTTAAGACAAAAACCTTCAACTCGCCACGGTTGCAAATATTGCGGAGAGTCTGTGTTTAGTTCCAAACTGGCAGAATGTACAGGGATCGCTGTTGTTTCTTCGTTACTGCCTTCTGGAATATAAGTTGGTAAGGCAATAATTTGCGAATACGTTGGTAAACTGATCTCAGTAGTAGTGGCAGCTTTGCGCGTTCGTCCAGTTGTAGCGATCGCTTTGCTTGCCGCAGGCATCGCAACTTGGGGTTGCTGCATGAAGTTGGTAATCGCCATGTTCTGCAAACGCAACCACTCATTCAACTCAACTGATGTCATCGCCAATGGATTTAGTGGTATATTTCCAGAACCATTAGGCTCGAAATTCACTCGTGGCGATCGCCAAGTTTCTCCCCAAATAAATAAACAACCATTTTGATTTTTTAGTAACCAATTACAATGTAAAATCGCCATTTTCTAACTACTCAGATTTCCCAAATTTCAAGAATCAAAACCGCAATTATTCTACTTTTTGCATCTTCTTAATAAGAAGGTTTTTAGCTAAAAATTATAATATAATTAATTTCACATTAATATTATTAGTAATGATTTTTCCCTTAATTAAATTTTTAAAAAACGGGATAATAGTTGAACTAGATTATATGCATCCTCAAGAACAGGAGGTTGTAAGAGCATTACTCAATGTTGTAATTGTTGAGGGCAAAACTTATCCCCAAAAGGAACCTCTATCTCAGGCAGAATTTTCAGCTTACTGGTTGAGTAAAGATGCCTTTGTTGTCAGGACATCTGTTCAGGATGCTACACACAAACCAAAAGAAATATTAGGGGCGTTTTATTTAAAACCAAACTTCCCCGGTCGGTGTTGCCATATTTGCAACGCTGGTTTTATTGTACAACCTGGGTTACGTGGTCAGGGGATCGGGCGGTTCATGGGAGAAGCGATGCTCTTAATAGCAGCAAACCTGGGCTATGAAGCAGTAATGTTCAATTTGGTCTTTGAAACTAATATACCTTCATTTACACTTTGGCAGTCGTTAGGATTTGAGATTATTGGGCGCATTCCGTGTGCGGCGAAGCTAGAGGATGAACAAACGGTAGACGCGCTGATGATGTATCGTGCTTTGGGTTGAACTACTTATCTATCTTTGTATGTACTAGAAGTCAGTCATAGTGCATAAATGTTAGGATTGCCACAGAAAGAGAATAGCGAAAGAGAAGGAAAAAAAACTGAATGGCAGAAGTTGATAAGTCAATATCCTTCGATGGAAGGGATATTCGACTGAAAGTAGGCCTACTAGCTCCCCAGGCTGGTGGGTCGGTTTTGATAGAATCAGGGGACACATCCGTTTTAGTAACGGCTACGCGATCGCAAGCCAGAGAAGGCATTGATTTTCTTCCCCTGACAGTAGATTATGAAGAAAGGCTATATGCCGCTGGTAGGATTCCCGGAGGGATCATGCGCCGAGAAGGTCGTCCACCAGAAAAAACAATTCTCACCAGCCGTCTTATAGACCGCCCCATGCGTCCCCTGTTCCCTTCATGGCTACGGGATGACCTGCAAATTATTGCCTTAACGATGTCGATGGACGAGTTAGTTCCACCCGATGTGCTAGCAGTTACAGGCGCTTCCATCGCTACTTTAATTGCCCAGATTCCTTTTAATGGGCCAATGGCAGCAGTGCGGGTTGGTTTAGTGGGAGATGATTTTATCATTAACCCTACTTATGCAGAAATTGAAGCCGGAGACTTGGATCTAGTAGTAGCAGGTTCACCACATGGCGTAATCATGGTGGAGGCGGGAGCCAATCAATTGCCAGAGCGAGATATTATCGAGGCGATTGACTTTGGTTATGAAGCAGTACGGGACTTAATCAAAGCGCAGCAAGATTTAGTAGCAGAACTGGGTCTAGTAATAGTGCAAGAAGCACCACCAGAAGCAGACCAGACGCTAGAAAATTATATCCGCGATCGCGCTAGTGGTGAAATTAAGAAAATCCTGTCTCAATTTACTTTCACCAAACCCGAACGCGATGCCGCTTTAGATGTCGTCAAGGATGAAATTGCTACAGCGATCGCCGAACTGCCAGAAGAAGATCCAATTCGAGTTGCTGCAACTGCAAATAGCAAGGCACTTGGTAACACTTTTAAAGATATTACCAAATACTTCATGCGGCGGCAAATCGTCGAAGATAACGTTCGCGTTGATGGTCGTAAACTTGATGAAGTGCGACCTGTTTCTTGTTTAGTTGATGTTTTACCAAAACGAGTCCACGGGAGTGGTTTATTTAACCGGGGACTAACTCAGGTATTATCCACTTGTACTCTGGGTACACCTGGGGATGCCCAAAACCTCAACGATGACATGCAGCTAGATCAACACAAACGTTATCTGCATCATTACAACTTCCCGCCTTTCTCAGTCGGGGAAACCAAGCCAATGCGGGCCCCAGGAAGGCGCGAAATTGGTCACGGCGCATTAGCAGAACGAGCGCTACTACCTGTAATCCCGTCAAAAGAACAATTTCCCTACGTAATTCGCATCGTCTCGGAAGTACTTTCCTCCAACGGTTCGACTTCAATGGGTTCAGTCTGCGGTTCCACCTTAGCTCTGATGGATGCTGGTGTACCAATTATCAAACCCGTCAGTGGCGCAGCAATGGGTCTGATTAAGGAAGGGGACGAAGTGCGAGTCCTCACCGATATTCAGGGCATTGAAGACTTTTTGGGCGACATGGACTTCAAAGTTGCCGGAACGGATGTCGGGATTACCGCCTTGCAAATGGATATGAAAATCTCCGGTTTGTCGTTGGAGGTTATTTCCCAAGCCGTTCACCAAGCAAAATCAGCCCGGTTGCACATTCTAGAGAAAATGCTTGCGTGCATTGACACGCCACGGACTGAAACCTCACCTTATGCTCCACGTCTGTTAACAATCAAGATTGATTCAGACATGATTGGTCTGGTAATTGGGCCTGGAGGCAAGACTATTAAGGGGATTACAGAAGAAACGGGTGCAAAAATTGACATCGAAGATGATGGCACCGTGACCATTTCGGCTGTGGATGAGAATAAGGCGAAGAGAGCCAGAAACATCATCCAAGGCATGACCCGCAAGTTACACGAAGGGGATGTCTACGCAGGACGCATCACTCGGATTATCCCGATAGGTGCATTTGTGGAATTTCTGCCTGGAAAAGAAGGGATGATCCACATCTCACAACTAGCTGACTACCGCGTTGGCAAAGTTGAGGATGAAGTCGCAGTGGGCGACGAAGTGATTATCAAAGTGCGCGAAATTGATAACAAAGGTCGGATTAATCTCACTCGCTTGGGTATCCACCCAGATCAAGCAGCAGCAGCAAGGGAAGCTGCGGCGGTGAATCGCTAACTCGATTTGGGATTTTAGATTAGATAAAATCTAAAATCCGCGATGCCTACTGTGAAGGCATCGCCGTATGCTTCTCTAATTAATTACAATCTTAACTTGATAGCAATAAGACAGTTAATAAGTGTTTTAACTCACCTATACTTTTTCAAAGTTTATACATTATTTATATTATTTTGACAAGTCGTAATTAGAGTAATTTTAACTACACCTTTTATCTATTTACAAATTTAGTAAATTGTCTGATCATAACGACACAAGACAAAACGTAATTAACAACATTTTTTTGTAATAAGTTGTAACTTATGAATTTGTCTGATGAATGTTCTGTCAAAAATATCATGGCTTTAGTTCCAACGATAAATAAACTGACATCAACGCAAGTGCCCACACTCAATGATTGCAGTTCACAAAGCCTGCTCAATTACTTTGAGAATTCTTGGGAACTTGAAGAAACACTCATGAAAAGTTTGGTCGGGGAAGAAACTTTTTATCTTAACCCCGATCCTTTAAGAAACCGTCTAATTTTTTATCTTGGTCACTCAGCTGTTTTCTTTATCAACAAATTAATTCGCGTTGGTTTAATCAAAGCTGGAATTAATTCGCAATACGAAACCCTATTTGAAATCGGAGTTGATCCTCAAACACCGACAGAACTCGACGCAGCTATGCAAGGGGTTAGCTGGCCTGATGTAGAAAAAGTTTGGCAATATCGAGATAAGGCGCGAGAAGCAATTACAAAAGTTATTCAAAAGACTCCCCTGGATCTCCTAATTCATCAACAGCATCCCTTCTGGGCTTTGCTGATGGGAATAGAACATAGTCGGATTCACTTTGAAACCTCTTCGATGCTGGTGCGTCAGTTACCTACTAATCGCCTAAAACGTCCCCAAGGTTGGGATTACGCACCTAGTAAGGGTAACATTCCCAACAATGCAATGCGGCGGGTTTCAGGTGGTATGGTAAAACTAGGAAAACCCAAGGATGATCTTACTTATGGTTGGGATAGCGAATATGGCGATCGCACTGTTGAAGTGAAACCATTTTTAGCTAGTCAATATCTCATCACTAACGGCGAATATCTGAAATTTGTTCAAGCTGGTGGTTACAACAATCCAGATTACTGGAATGCTGAATCTTGGGACTGGAAGCAACTCTACAACGTCCAACATCCCAAATTCTGGATACCCTTCCCGGATGGTTATCGCTATCGAGCCACATTCGACAAAATAGACTTACCCTTAGACTGGCCTGTAGAAGTAAATTACTACGAAGCGATCGCATTTTGTCGTTTTCAAGGCTCAGACATGCGCTTGATGACTGAAGCTGAATGGAATCAAGCCTTACTTACCTCTGAGGATAACCAGTTATCAAGTAACTATAATCTCAACTTACAATTCATTTCCCCTAGCCCGGTGGGAATGTTCAAACCAGCTAATAGTGCTTCTGGACTTTACGATCTTAGAGGAAACGTCTGGGAATGGTTAGCGGACACATTCAACCCCCTACCAGGATTTCAACCTCATCCGCTTTACAAAGATCAAGCAGCACCGTTTTTTGATGATAAACATCAGATGATGCTTGGCGGTTCTTGGGCTACTAACGGTTCAATGGCATTACCAACCTATCGCAACTGGTTTCGTCCTTACTTTTATCAACACGCTGGTTTTAGAATTGCTCAAGATTTCAAAGGAGATTACTGAGAATGAGGCCAAATCCAATCGTACCAAAACCAGGTCAAGAATCAGTTTGGGATTATCCTCGTCCGGCTCGTTTAGAAGATAGCAACAAATCAATTCGGATAATTTGTAATGGTACTGTTTTAGCAGAAACAATTAAAGCTAAAAGAGTTTTAGAAACTAGCCATCCTCCGGTTTATTACCTTCCTTCAGAAGATATTAAACTAGAATATCTCATTGAAACACCTAAAAAAACTTGGTGTGAATGGAAAGGTAAGTGTCAATATTATGATATCAGCATCGGTGAAAAGTATATAAATAACGCTGCTTGGCGATATATTGAACCCACACCTGATTTTGTAACGATTCAAGAATACTACGCTTTTTACCCTAGTTTAATGGATGCTTGCTATGTAAATGATGAGCTAGTTATGTCTCAACCTGGCGATTTTTACGGGGGATGGATTACTGCTGATATTGTCGGGCCATTTAAAGGTAGCCCTGGAACAATGGGGTGGTAATTTATCAGCTAACAATTCATGAACATCCCATCTCAAACCTCCGGGGTACTCCCGCCACATCGGTACTCCGATTGGCGGGATGGGGGATAGGAGGGGTAAATATAAGGGTTCGATACCCTTATATTTACCAATCTTTTTCTAATCTTCATAAACTAAAACCTTTGTATGGTAAGCATTTCGGGGTATAATTAAGCAGCTCGAGTCAGTAGTCTACTGTTGGAGTCGTTCGCGCAGCGTGTCGCAGACAAGACCGGAAAACAAAAGCCCAAGCCAACAGACTGAACCTTGAAAACTGATATGGGGTTGCATCCAAAAGTACAGATTTTATCTGTCAGGTTGGGTGCGTAAAATCAGTTGCCTTGGGTTGTACAAAACTTTGGTTTCTTGTACAAAACGGCGGTGTGGACGCATCGTTGCAGACTGTGGAGGATACTAGGTTACTAGTCCTGTGAATCAGTAAACTCTAGTTGCGAAGCTAGATGCTCCCGCTAACTGAAAAGCAGTTAGCGGTGAGAGTCGTCACAGACATTATCTTGAGAAGCCCACACTCACTACAAGCGGTGAGTGTGGAATGTATTTCAGTTCTTTGGCTTTCTGTTTTGCTTAAGCTTTTTTCAACCAGCTAAACATAGCGCGTAAATCTTTGCCGACTTCTTCAATTTTGTGTTCAGCTTCTTTGCGACGCATGGCGGTAAATCCTGGTTTACCAGATTGGTTTTCTAAAACGAATTCTCGTGCAAATTGTCCAGATTGAATTTCGCTAAGAATCTTCTGCATTTCAGCTTTGGTTTGTTCAGTCACAATCCGCGGCCCACGAGTATAATCGCCATACTCAGCAGTGTTAGAAATGCTGTCGCGCATTTTAGCTAAACCGCCTTCTACAACCAAGTCAACAATCAGCTTGACTTCATGCAGACATTCAAAATAAGCCAATTCTGGTTGATAACCAGCTTCTACCAAAGTTTCAAATCCGGCTTTGATTAAAGCACTCAAACCACCGCACAATACCGCTTGTTCGCCAAATAAATCTGTTTCGGTTTCTTCGCGGAAAGTAGTTTCGAGAACACCAGCGCGAGTTCCACCGATACCTTTAGCGTAAGACATGGCGCGATCGCGTGCCTGACCGCTAGCATCTTGATAAACTGCAAACAGGGCTGGTACACCTTCACCACCTTCATAAGTCCGGCGTACCAAATGCCCCGGCCCTTTGGGTGCTACCATCACCACATCTACGTTAGCTGGTGGTACAACTTGCCCAAAGTGAATATTGAAGCCGTGGGCAAAAGCCAACACATTCCCTTCTTCGAGATTTGGTTCAATCTCGTTTTTGTAAATAGTTTTTTGGACTTCATCAGGTAACAAAATCATGATAAAGTCAGCAGCATTGGCAGCATCTGCAACATTCTTCACAGTTAACCCAGCAGCTTCAGCTTTTGCTACTGACTTACTACCCGGATATAGTCCCACAATCACATTCAAACCACTATCTTTGAGATTGAGAGCGTGGGCATGACCTTGAGAACCATAGCCGATGATAGCAATAGTTTTTCCAGCCAAAAGGTCTAAATTGGCATCTTCGTCATAATACATCCGGGCCATAGAAGCATCTCCTGTCAGCAAGCATCGTCATTTATTGGCAGGCTTAAGATTGTACCTCAAATTGAGTAACCACAGCTGAACTGTCAACTAGAAAAAGGCCAAGTTGATGAGCGATACTGCAATGATGGCGATCGCCTTACCGAGAAAGAATGGCGGATTATTCTCAACAAAACAACTGGATTTTTTCGGAATCGCCTTTTTTACATTTGTAGATTTGTGTAAGAATTACATACATAATATCAATCTACACAATGCACATTAGCATCACAGATGACTTAAAGAAACGGTTCCATGCTACCTGTGTCATGCGGGGTAAGAAGATGAGCCAAATAGTAATTGAGTTAATCGAGCAATGGCTCGAAACCAACAAGGTTTCCCAAGCTGGGGAGATAAAAAGATAAGAGGCTAGTACCAAATCGAATGTTATTGCTACTGGTAAAGCCATTTGAGTGAGAATCTGCTCAACTTATGTAACTGGAGTTTAGTAAATGGTGCAAACAATCTTAATTTTGGCAGCAAATCCTCAAGGCACAAAACCGTTGCGTTTGGATGAGGAAGTGCGTGAAATTGATGCTGGATTGCAGCGAGCCAAACAGCGTGAGCAGTTTGTCTTAGAACAGAAGTGGGCAGTGCGACCGAGGGACATCCAGCGGGCTATGCTGGATAACAATCCTTCTATTGTTCATTTTTCTGGGCATGGAACAGGAGATGAAGGTTTAGTATTTGAAGATGAAATAGGTTCGGCAAAGCTGGTCGATGGAGAAGCTTTAGCGGGACTGTTTGAACTGTTTGCAGAGCAAGTTGAGTGTGTTGTTCTGAATGGCTGTTATTCGGAAGTGCAAGCTCTTGCGATCGCACAACAAATTAATTATGTGATTGGCATGAAAAAGGCTATCGGAGATAAAGCAGCAATTGAATTTGCTGTGGGTTTTTACGATGCTTTAGGAGCAGGACGATCTGTTGAGTTTGCCCACAAATTAGGTTGCGCTGCAATTCGGTTGGCAGGTATTCCAGAGCAACTAACCCCGGTTCTCAAGAAGAAGCCAAATATTCAAAAGGCAGTTTCTATTGAAGAACAGCCTCCAATCACGAACGAACCTGCACCTGAAGAACTAAACGACTCCGACAAAGAATTACTTACAGAACTCTTAATACGTAGTAGACGTGCAGAATATTCGGCACGAAAAGCACTTTGTATAAGAATTGGAATTGAATCAAATCAACTTGGATTTTTAAGACAATCCACCGATGCTGACTTTGCCTTAGAGCTAATTGACTATTTGTATACTACCGATGATAAACAAGCTCTTGGGAAAATCTGCTCCGAACTTGAAGTTGTGTTTCAAAGAGGGAAGTACTCGGCTGATTTGAAAAATCTTAAATCCAAACTTAATTGTAACTAGTGCGAAGAGTTAAAAGTATGTCAACTCAATTTTTTTTAGACGAAACTGATATAGACACATTAATAAATCTTTTACTGCGTAGCCAACAATCAAGAACACGAGAAGCACTATGTTTTAGCATTGGAATCGACCCCAAGCGACTTTCATTTATCAGAGATTCTTCGGATTCTGACTTTTTTCTACTACTTATTAGGCATTTGAATGAAATAGGTGAACAAGAAGCTCTTTGCAAGCTTTGTTGTAAGGAACTATCTCCGGTTTTTCGCCACGGAAATTATGCGACCATTTTAAGTGAAATTGCAGCCAAACTCAATTGTAATCAGAGGTTAAGTCAGAATTTCACCAATAATCAGCAGCCAACTTTTCTATCGTCTAGTCCTGCTCCTAGTGTCAACGTTAATACCTTTATTCAACTTGCTAAAAACAAATTCATTAGATATAGTGTAATTGTTATAATTGGTTTAGCAGGGTTTGTCTCGTTTATTCAGAGCAGTAAATTAACTTCTTCACTTCCACAAGATGGTAATGTTATTTCATTAGAATGTCTAGGAAAATCGCCTACTGGTTTAAAATGGTTAATTTCTGACATAAATAATAATGTAAGTTTAGCTTCTAATATTGATGCTCATGCTAAATGGAAGATACAGGTTATTAGTGATCAAGAAGTTGCCTTAGAAAATCAGGGAGTAATTAATAATAATTCAAAATGGTTAGACGGTGTAACAGTGGACGGCTCTGTTAAATTAGCTCCTAGCACAGAAAGTCCCTATACAGGTACACATTGGAGAATCAAGACACTTAGTGATGGAGTAGTTGCCTTAGATAATCAGGGAAAATCAAAATGGTTAGACGGTGTAACAGAGGACGGCTCTGTTAAATTAGCTCCTAACATAGGAAAAAACTATACAGGTACACATTGGAGAATTAGTAAGCAGTGAAAACTCCAGATTTTTACAGATGATTATCTTGAAATTTATTCAAACTATATGGTTTGTTTGCCCCTGGTGACAGCCTCACTAGCTCCACGTTAATTTTCTGTGATCGCTTGTAGTATTCGATACTCTGCGGCAAGGAGTTTGTTATGTTTGGAACGCACTTAATAAGGTAGCTTTAGCCGCGACCGAGCAAGTAGATTGCGAAAGAATAATTATCTGAAACTCTTATACATCAGCTTTTAGCAGGTAATCAAATCTTGTTGCTTAGTTTCTTCTTGTGTTCAATTCCATAATTAAAGCTCCCATAAATATGAAGCAAGCATCGGCTTAAGTCTATATATTTAATATGTTTGCTAGCACAGAGTATGTACTGTTCTCTGTGGTTAGGCTGGAGAAGAATTGCTAAAACTCAGACAGGATAGGCTTTTGCAGACTATTTTGCCTGAAATTACACGTATCTAATACTGTTGGCGATCGCCTTACCGAAAAAGAATGATAGATTATTCTCTGAAAAAATAATGCAAGTATTTTTGTTTGTTTATACTTTATTTCTCGACACTATATAATAAATTGCGTTTTACCCTTATCCTCGGTTTCGGGTAAAGCAATCCCTTTGAGGTTGGCTTTCATGGCAAAGAAAATTGCATTTGGTTGGTATGGCGGCAAGTACAGTCATTTAGATTGGCTTTTACCCTTGTTGTCAAAAACGACCCACTACTGCGAACCTTTTGGTGGTTCAGCAGCCGTGTTATTGAACCGGGAGCCTTCGCCTGTGGAAACCTACAATGATATTGATGGCCAGGTAGTCAACTTTTTTCGCGTACTACGCGACCAAAAAGACCAACTCATCGAGGCGATTGGGTTAACCCCATTTTCGCGTGAAGAATTTCGGATTGCTATTGCCAAAGAAGAAGAGAGTTTGCCAGACCTGGAAAGGGCTAGACGATTTTTTGTCCGGGCGCGACAGGTGAGAACAGGCTTGGCACAAACCGCCAGTGTTGGACGATGGGCGCACTGCAAACTTACTAGCCGCGCTGGAATGGCTGGTGCAGTTTCTCGGTGGCTAGGCAGTGTTGAGGATCTGCCCGAAATCGTGCAACGGTTGCTACGCGTGCAAATTGAGAACGACCGAGCAATTGATATTATTCGACGCTACGATAGTCCAGAAACATTATTTTACTGTGACCCTCCCTACCCGCACGATTCCCGTGGGGATAGCAAGGCTTACGCTTATGAAATGACCGACGACCAGCATCGGCAACTAGCTGATGTTTTGCGTTCAGTCAAAGGTAAAGTTGCCCTTTCAGGCTATGATTGTTCCTTGATGCAGGAACTTTACGGTGACTGGAACTGCATTAAAGCGCCCATGAAACACTGCCATTCCATCAAGCAGTTACGGCAAGAAGTACTTTGGCTCAATTATGACCCTCAAGCCTCCACACTTACTGTTGAAGAAATCGCTCCATGTCCACAACCCCAGCAGCTATCCTTGATGTAGCTTTACAAAAAGCCGAAGCATCGATAGCACAACCGATTGTCACCAACCCCAGCATTGCCGAAAAAATTGACTATGTATCGCGCTATGTAGGCAATCGTGCTGTAGTTCGTTTGTTGCTGGCCTGCTCTTTGGCAGCAATTCACCGTGGGAATGTTGATATCCGCAAGCCTTACACCGAAATAGGCACACCAGATGCTTACTCTGGACGATACTACGATGAAAGTTACATCACAGCATTCATTAACAAGCACGAATTGCCCTGTAATCCCACTACCGCGTTCCTCACCCCTGCCCTGCGGAACCGTAACATCACCTTAACTCCAGCAGTCAATCTGGTGGGACGACCGCCCAAACTCTACGAAGCCGCGCTGCAATTACTTGATGATGTTCATCAAGGCAGAATAACTGCTGAAGAACTGCTAGCCCAAACCATTCGCTGTCTAATTATTGCTCGGAACGAGAAGCGGCAACGTATGGAAACACTACTAGCCGACCTGAAGAAGTCGGAAGATGCAATACCTTTGTCAGCAGAAGAAATTATCACACTCCTGAAACAGCATTTGGCTTGCCGAGGTTCAAGCCGCCTTCCTGTACTAATTGTTGCTGCTGCCTATCAAGTAGCAGAACAATATATTGGGGAGCGTTTTTTACCTCTAGAATCCCACAATGCAGCAGACGAGCAGACAGGTGCTTTGGGAGATTTGGAAATTACTTTAGTTGATGATGAGAAGGTGATTACCAGCTATGAAATGAAGACCCGACGCGTCACGTTAGCAGATATTGACCGTGCTTTGCAAAAAATCAACAGCACAGGCAAGCGGGTTGACAACTATATTTTTATCACGACGGATGCGATAGAAGAAGGTATTCAGGAATATGCTTCAATTATGTACGACCGTACAGATGGTATAGAGATTGTGGTTTTGGATTGTATCAGCTTTGTACGTCACTTTCTGCATTTGTTCCATCGACTACGATCGCAATTTTTGTCAGCCTACCAACAGCTAGTGCTAACAGAACCAGACAGTGCCGTTAGCCAACCTCTAAAAGAAGCTTTTTTAGCATTGAGACAGGCTGCTGAAAGTGCCAGGGAATTTTGACCGACAAGATACGGTAGGGGATTCTAAATTGGTATAAAGGCAGATTTACACTGGCGATCGCAGATCCAACTTGTTTTCAAAATCAAACAATTTCAAAAATATCAACTACCAGAAAGCAATTTTACTACCCTACTGGCAAACAGACTTGTTGCAGATATTTTTTGAAATAATCGTCAAATGACTTACTAATAATCTTTTTGAGATATCTCATCAAGATGAATTTTCATTCTCTGTAAATAAAAATGACTAACCCTGTTACATAAATCGCAACAATACAGGTTTTGAGTTTTACTTCAGTAATACTGGGGTTAACTTCATCCATCTGGGGGTAGATTATGTACGCTTCGACTAAATTCCCGCGCACATCTGCTTTATTTATAAGTGCATTATTAGGAGGGGTGATTTTCACCAGTTGCGCTTCTTCTGAACGCTCAACAAGTTCGGCTTTACCTCAGATGGCCGCCGATGGGATGGCAAATCGAGCATCTGCACCTGCTGGTGAAAGCAGTATTTCTCAAAAGGCGGAAGCTTCATCAATAGTTCGTTCTCGTCCCCAACTGATCAAAAAAGCAGCAATTTCTTTGACTGTCAACTCTGTAGATAAAACTATTGATGCTGTTTCGCAAATTATTAATAAACAGCAAGGGGATTTAATCGGGTTGAGACAACAACAACCCAAAACCGACAACCCGCGTCACACAGCAACAATACAATTGCGGATACCAGAGAACCGACTAGAACCTACCTTAGAAGAGCTAGCTAAATTGGGCACTGTCGAGAGTCGTAATATCACTGCCGAAGATGTAGGCGATCGCCTCGTAGATTTCCAAGCCAGATTAACCAATTTGCAAAAAACCGAAGCCAATTTACAAAAAATTATGGATCGGGCTGGTTCTATTAGAGATGTGCTTAGTGTTGCCCAAGAACTGAGTAATGTCCGAGAAACCATAGAACAAATTAATGCCCAACTCAAAAGCCTACAAAATCAAGTTGCTTATTCCACTATTACGCTGAACCTAGAAGCAGCAGTTTCTAGTACCAGTCCCCAACCTGCCTTGGGTTTGCAAGTTAAGGAAACTTGGAACAACTCCACCCACTCTTTGAGTGCATTTTCCGTTGGCTTACTCAAACTGGGTATTTGGTTAATTGTTTACAGCCCCTATTTGTTAATTTTTGCTGCTCTTGTCTATGGCTTTAGGCGTTGGCGGCGAACTCGTTCACCACGTTTGACACAAACACCAGAGTCAACTATTTCTGACTAAACTTGCATAAATTCTACATCTACCTTTGATAAATCTACACAGATAAAGAGGGATTAATATATTTCAAACTCTTATTGTCTGTACCTTTCTCTTAAACAATTTTGTTTATCCTGTAGTCTCGATTACTTTAATACTTTTTCAAATGTAAAGAGCAATACAAAATATATGATGACAATTTTGATACAAATCTGTTAAGAATAGTTACAATAGTCGGCATACACGATAATATTTCTTATGGTAAATTCACTTGACAATAATCCACCCCATCAAGTAGTTATTGTTGGCGGTGGTTTTGGTGGACTTTATGCGGCAAAAACGCTCGCTAAAGCTGCGGTAAACGTTACTCTGATCGATAAACGTAACTTTCATCTATTTCAACCCCTTTTATATCAAGTCGCCACAGGTGCGCTATCTCCTGCGGATATTTCCTCACCGTTGCGTTCTGTCCTCAGCAAGAGCAAGAATACGAAAGTGCTGCTGGGAGAGGTGAATAATATTGATCCAGAAGCAAAACAAGTGACTGTGGGCGACGAAGCAATAGCTTACGATACGTTAATTGTGGCCACAGGAGCCAAGCATTCCTACTTTGGTAAAGACAACTGGGAAGAATTCGCCCCCGGCTTGAAAACTGTAGAAGATGCCATAGAAATGCGTCGCCGGATCTTTACAGCCTTTGAAGCCGCAGAAAAAGAAACCGATCCAGAAAAACGCCGTGCTTGGTTAACCTTTGTAATTGTTGGTGGTGGCCCTACTGGTGTAGAGTTAGCGGGTGCGATCGCAGAATTGGCAAATCAAACCCTTAAAGAAGATTTCCGCAGCATCGACACATCAGAAGCCAAGATTTTGTTATTAGAAGGATTGGATCGGATTCTGCCACCCTTTGCACCAGAGTTATCACAAGAAGCGGAAGCATCTCTAACGCGGTTGGGGGTGGTTGTGCAGACAAAAACACTGGTGACAAATATTGAAAATGATATTGTTACCCTCAAACAAGGCGAAGAAGTTAAAGAAATTGCCTCAAAAACGGTATTATGGGCAGCAGGTGTGAAAGCTTCAGCAATGGGGAAAGTGCTAGCAGAACGCACAGGTGCTGAGTGCGATCGCGCTGGACGGATTATTGTCGAACCTGACTTGAGTATTAAGGGACATCCCAATATTTTTGTAGTTGGCGACTTAGCAAATTTTTCTCATCAAAATGGTAAACCCCTACCTGGTGTTGCACCTGTAGCCAAGCAAGAAGGTGAATATGTCGCAACATTAGTTAAACAGCGGCTCGCAGGTAAAAATTTGCCACCCTTTGCTTATACCGATCATGGTAGTTTAGCAATGATTGGACACAATTCTGCTGTGGTAGATTTGGGCTTTATCAAGCTGAAAGGTTTTGTTGCATGGTTGTTTTGGCTAGTGATTCACATCTACTTCTTAATTGAATTTAACAACAAATTAGTAGTAATGATTCAGTGGGCATGGAACTATTTCACCCGTAATCGCGGAGCAAGATTGATTACAGGTCAAGAATCGCTCACGGAGTTTGTAATTAGCGATCGCAATTACACATCAGCTGATAATAAACTGCCAGTAAATGTCTAATTAGTCATTAGTCATTAGTCATTTGTCATTAGTTATCCTTCCCCTGCTCTCTCATCGCCACTTCCCATAACAAAGTTATCGCCCTCATAAATTAGCAGTAAGCTATTTGAGGGCGTTTTTCATATTTACATAATGGCAACTATTAACAACAACTACCTGAAACTGAAAGCGGGTTATCTGTTTCCAGAAATTGCTCGACGGGTGAATGCCTTTGCAGAAGCCAATCCTGATGCTAAAATCATCCGCCTGGGCATTGGTGATGTTACCGAACCTCTGCCGGAGGCTTGCCGCACAGCTATGATTAAAGCTGTGGAAGAAATGGGCGATCGCAATACCTTCAAAGGCTACGGGCCAGAACAAGGCTACGCTTGGTTACGGGAGAAAATTGCAACTCAAGATTTCCAAGCACGGGGAGCCGATATAGATGCTTCGGAAATCTTTATCTCCGACGGTTCCAAGTGCGACACCGGCAATATTTTAGAAATCTTTGGACATGACAACATAATTGCCGTTACTGACCCCGTTTACCCCGTATATGTAGACACTAACGTTATGGTGGGAAATACGGGAGATGCCAACGATAAAGGCGAGTTTGAGGGTTTAGTTTATCTACCAATTACGGCTGATAACAACTTTACCGCCGAAATTCCCTCAAAGAAAGTCGATTTAATTTATCTCTGCTTTCCCAATAACCCCACTGGCGCAACTGCTACCAAGGAATATTTAAAGGCATGGGTAGACTATGCCAAAGCTAATAACTCGATTATTTTCTTTGATGCAGCCTACGAAGCTTATATTACCGATCCGTCGCTTCCTCACTCAATTTATGAAATTGAAGGTGCAAGAGAAGTTGCGATCGAATTTCGGTCTTTTTCTAAGAATGCAGGTTTTACAGGAACCCGTTGCGCGTTAACCGTTGTACCGAAGACACTCACAGCAAAAGCCGCCGATGGTTCCGATGTGGAACTATGGAAACTGTGGAATCGCCGCCAGTCTACCAAGTTTAATGGTGTTTCTTACATCATCCAACGGGGAGCCGAAGCGGTTTACTCTGAAGAAGGACAGGCACAAATCAAAGCATTGGTGAGTTTCTATTTAGAAAACGCCAAAATTATCCGCGAAAAACTCACAGCCGCCGGATTATCAGTTTATGGCGGCGTGAATGCGCCTTACGTTTGGGTGAAAACTCCTAATGGTTTATCCAGTTGGGAATTTTTTGATAAGTTGCTGCAAACTGTCAACGTTGTGGGGACACCTGGTTCTGGCTTTGGTGCTGCGGGTGAAGGTTACTTCCGCATTTCGGCGTTTAACAGCCGGGAGAATGTCGAAGAGGCGATGAAGCGGATTACTGAGAAGTTTAAGGTGTAGAGCGATCGCTTTTAGCCGCTTTTGTTAAACTCAATTCATTAATCTAAAGGTTACGGTGGGCTATATTATCCACCGCAACCTGACAGATAATTATTAAAAATCAGCTTACTTGTATTCTGGTTATGACTTCTGCCATCCCCGTTTTTAAACCTGTTAGCCAGATGCAGTTAGCACCTGGTAGTACAGTGACAATTCCAGATGTTAGCTGGGAAGAATTTGAATCTATTTTACAAGAATTAGGAGAAAAAAGAACTACACGAATTGCCTATAGCCAGGGTACTTTAGAAATTATGGCTCCTTTACCAGAACATGAAATACCTAAAGATTTAATTTCTGATATTGTAAAAATATTGCTGAAGGCTAAAGATATTAGATACCAACCTTTTGGTTCCACTACTTTTAAACGGCAAGGTGTAGCAGGAGTTGAACCTGATGCTTGCTTTTATATTCAGAATTATCAACAAATGATTGGTCATCGCCGCTTACAGCCTGATGATCCGCCGCCAGATTTAGCAATCGAGACTGATGTCACATCAAAAACTACTCTTGATGCTTATGAAGCCATTGGAGTCCCAGAACTATGGGTTTACGACAGTGGAAACCTTTCTATTTATTTGCTCAGAGATGGGAAATATATAAAATCTAATATCAGTCCTAATTTTGAGGATATAGCTATTACTCAGATTATCCCTGCTGCCGTAGAACGTAGTTGGCAAGTAGGAAGTTTTCAAGCTTTGGAAGAATTGGAAGCGATGATTTAGTAAATAAGCAATTAGGCATCGCTCATTGTCAGTTACTGCCAAATTTGGATATTGCAATTATAACGCTATATGCAGTAGCACCCGATCTGCTGGAAGTTGCGATCGCATTTAGGCAAAAAGTTAGAAAAATACCGAGTTAAATAGTTTTTTTATTTGTGTTTACAACATTACACCTAGAATATTCCGTAGTGGCTTGTCTTTTGCTATACTACAATCTCTATAAAGAATAAGGAAATTATGGACAGGATCACAAGTGGATTTTTAAAGGCTTTTAGACAAGAACAGTCTCTTCCTGAAGACTTAGCACAATTTGAGCTTTTTGAGCATTTTGTTAATTATTGTATAGTATCTAAAGAATATAATGATACTTTTTCACTTGAAGATATCCATGTTGGCGGTGGTACTGATAAAGCCTTAGATGGTATTGCAATTCTTGTTAATGGTAGTTTAATTAGCTCGAAAGAAGAGCTTGAAGATTTAGAGAAAAGAAATAGATATTTAGATGTTGAATTTATTTTAGTTCAATCCAAGACCAGTAGCACTTTTGATGCTGGTGACATTGCTAAGTTTTTATTAGGCTCTCAAGATTTTTTTAGTGAAAATCCAGAGCTACCTGAAAATGATAAAATACGGGATAAATCAGAAATAATAGGACTGATATATAACCAAAGCAATCTTTTTAAAAATAGGAACCCAATATGTAAATTATACTATGTTACAACTGGTAAATGGTTTGATGATCAGCATCTTAAGGGAACAATTGAGACTTTAAAGAAAAATATTGAAAATATGCAAATGTTTGAAAAAGTTTATTTTTCTCCTATTGATGCTGACAGTCTTCAAAATTTATATCGGTTAGCAAATAATAAAATATCAAGACAAATTAAGTTTGAAAAGCGTACTGCATTGCCTGAGATAGAAGATGTAAGAGAGGCGTATATTGGAATCTTACCGGCACGCGAGTACTTGAAATTGATTACTGATGAATCTGATAACATTATCAGAGGACTATTCTACGATAATGTACGAGATTTTCAGGGAAACAATGATGTTAATCAAGAAATAGAGGCAACGATAAAATCTGATGATCACAAATCGTTTGTACTCTACAACAACGGCATAACTATTGTTGCAGAAGATATCAATGTTGTTGGAGATCGGATTACTATTACAGATTATCAAATTGTTAATGGATGCCAAACTAGCTATGTTCTGTATCATAACCGAGAATCGATTGATGATTCTCTTTGTATACCAATCAAAGTAATTGCTCTAGCTCGTGACAGTAGATTAAAAAACAACATTATTAAAGCTAATAACAGACAGACACCAGTAAAACTTGAAGAGCTTGAATCGTTAACTGATTTTCAGAAAAAACTTGAGGAATATTACAAATCTTTACCAGAAGATAAACAACTATATTATGAAAGAAGACCAAGACAATTTAATGGGATTGAAGGTATTGAAAAAATAAGAATAGTGGATATACCCTCTCAAATGAGATGTTTTGCATCTATGTTTCTTGAACAAGCTCATAATGCAGGTAGATACCATGCAAATTTGCAAGATGAAACTAAACAAAATATATTTTTATCTGATCATCATCCAATAGGATATTACGTCAGCGCATATGCAAAATTTCGTTTAGATGCACTCTTTAGAAAGAAACACATAGACGCAAAATATAGTCCGTTTAAATACCATATGCTTAATATTCTTAGAATACAGGTATCAGGCAAGGATATGCCTAGCATAATATCGAATAAGTTCATTAAGTATTGCGAAGTAATGGAAATAACTTTGTCGGAAGACAATAAATGTAAAGAGGCTTTCTTGAATACTACTGCAATCATTGATAGTCAGGTAAATGGAAATTATGATCGTGCAGTTGCAAAAACTTTAACTTTTTCAAGAAGCCTAAAGAATTTTTTGTTTGAAATTAAGTGAGAATTGATCCTTTATACATATCCTGATTCAAGGTGTAATTTTTAAGGTGAAACGAAGCGCGATCGCTTTCATGTCGTGGTTGTAAACTTAGCATTTTGGGTATGTTTGGCAGAATGATTTTCTGGCTCTGAATACATAGCAAATAACTCACTAAAAACCTCTTCCCCATTAATCTCTCCATTACTAACAAATCGTTCTACCTCAACCGAACCATCCTCAAAAAATTCCACTTCCCATCGTTCACCAGCCACCGCCACATTCACCATAATAGTTTCATCCCGATGATGGGCTAAAGTGTAACTAATTCTCTCTTGTTCCAATTGATTTAGAAACGTAACTAGTTTGCCAAATCCATGATTCTTCATTTGTCAAACCTCTTATCGCTTAATAACTTACGAACAACTTTAAAACCCGGTTGATTTACCTCTGCTCCCGCTTCAATCTCCTCCCATAACATTTCACAAAACTCATCCCAACTGGGCGATTCTTCCGGGAGTGGAGCCTGTTTTATACTACCCTTCTTGTACTTCAGGATTTCAGACACCTTTTGCCCAGCAAATTTGTGTACGATTTCTTCCTCTCCTTTTGATTGAGTGGCTATTTAACCTTATACAATAGCGATCACTTATGAAATTTCTGCCTGAATAAACAATTTGCTTCTACAGATAGATGCCTTTTTAGTATCTATAGAAAAACTTTTTACTACCATGAGAGAAAGTATCAAAAATAACTAAATTAGTATTTATAACAGTTAAGTGGGAAAACCGTACTTGTCTGATAGGTTTTCTGTACCATATATCTAAGTTTAACTGGATACAATCAAAACGTAGCTTAATTAATGCTGTTTCAAAGAAAAATAATACAGCATTAGCAGGAGAGCGAAAATATGACAAATCAATTAAAAACGGCTGTTTTGCTAGCTGCGTTAAGTGGTCTTTTGATCGCAATTAGTTACTGGGTAATTGGCGGTACTAGTGGCTTGATAATAGGAATAGGTTTAGCAGCAGTAACAAACCTGTTTTCCTGGTATCAATCAGATAAGATTGCTCTAGCAGTATACCAAGCCCAGCCCGTGAGTCAAGGGGAAGCACCGGGACTTTATCGGATGGTGCAGAGATTAAGCGATCGCGCTAACATCCCCATGCCCAAAGTTTATATTGTCCCAAGCCAAGGTGCAAACGCCTTCGCTACAGGGCGCGATCCAGAACACGCTGCTGTTGCTGTCACCGAAGGCATTTTGAATATATTGCCAGAGGATGAACTCGAAGGCGTTATCGCCCACGAACTTACCCACATTATTAATCGTGACACCCTCACACAAGCTGTTGCTGCTACGGTTGCTGGTGCTATTTCATTCCTAGCGCAAATGGTTAGTTATAGCTTATGGTTTGGCGGTGGTTCACGAGATGACAACAGAGGTGCAAATCCTTTGGGTGTTTTATTAACAGTAATGCTTGCGCCATTGGCTGCAACTATTATTCAGCTAGCAATTTCGCGCACACGAGAATTCTCTGCTGATGCAGGTTCAGCTAGATTAACCGGTAATCCCCGCGCCTTAGCTAGGGCGCTACAACGTTTAGAAGGCTCGGCAAGGCAGATGCCCTTAAATGCCAATCCAGCTTATGAGCCATTATTAATTATCAATTCTATCTCTGGACAGTTTATGGGTAACTTGTTCTCTAGTCACCCTGCTACAGAGGAGCGAGTTGCAGCATTGCTGAAACTAGAGCAACAATTGCCAACAACAGTTTATTAATTTGTCATTAGTCATTGGTCATTAGTCCTTTGTGAATTGACAATGACTTATGACTAACAGTACAGGGTGCAGTTTTCATCCGAGAGTAAGCTTTGCAATTTAAGGATGTTTAAACTATGACTTATAACAACATCGAATCCATTGAAACCCCAGTAATTGAACAAAAATGTTGAGCGCAGTCCCTACCTAAACTTCGTTATAGGTAGGGTTAGGGAAACCAGTATAAAATGCTCCCGCAACGATTCATTCTGGTTTCTCTTGGTTGTGCACATATTCTATAAGTTTATCCAGTGGTGCTTGTGCGCCAACACTAATTAACGCATAAGAACCAGACCAAAACTGAGGTTTTTCTGCCCAATAAAACTTTTTTAGATGTTGAGAAAATTCAGAGCGTAACTTCCGAGAAGTTACAGTTTTTATATTATTTACTAATTTAGATAAGTCAACACTGGGATGAGTCTCAATCAACAGATGCAGATGATCTGCTTCTCCACCAAACTCAATTAACTCACATTCCCATTTAAACAGTAATTCATTGATGATTGATTTCATCCTGGTGAGTATTTCCGCCGTTAAAGATTTGCGACGGAATTTAGTTACCAGAACTAAATGATAGATGAGTCTAAAAGCACTGTTAGAACGGGTTTTTAGCTTGATATCATTATCCATAACTAATTCAATAACTATATTGACAATTAAACAGGAGCTTGGTAGTATATCTTTGTCAAGGTCGAGACAAAGCCAATGAGTAAAGCAAGAACTAAAAAGAAACCCATACAGGAAGTTAGAACCGATGTTTGGGAGTTAGTAGCGGATAAAGAGCAAAAACGCCAAATGGTTTTAACAGTAGAGGTATATCAATACGGTTCGGATAAGCATTTTTCACTTTCCTTGTGGTCTGGGGAAAGGGTAAGGGGTAAAGGGTAAAGGATGTATTGAAAACCAATACCTTTTCCCTTTGCCCTTTAACCGAACCGTATTGGACTAACTGCAACGTGCAAAACTTATCCTGCTTTATATAAAGGTCAGCAGGTAAAGTATGGTTTAAATTATCAAACTGTTGATATGAAAGTGTGGAGTGGAACTGATTGGGTATGGCTTAACAATATTCAAGTCAAAAGGCATGGTTGATCTCGTCATCTAATTGATGGTAATCAGATACAATCACCTGCTCTAGTTGTTAGCAAAAACAAAAGTCAACTTTCTATGCCCGTTCAAATTAAGAAGGTTGATACAGAAGACTCTGATTTTGTATGCAGTGTTGATATGGGCATTAACAATGCTGCTACAGTCTCAATTGTTGGTAAAAACGGTACTGTAAAGGCAAGGAAGTTCATTAACCCTGCCAGAGACATAGACCGCAGAAATCAACGTAGAATGATGATTAGGAAGAAATCATCACAAACAGCTAATCTAACAAAACGAAAACTACCTACTGGTTTTTGCAAAGGACTTTACCGCAAGTCAGCCAACATCAATTTAGAAATATCTCGTAAGGTTATGAGAGACATTGTGGAGTTTGCGAAAACTCACAATGTTAAAGTAATTGTGTTTGAGAATTTATCTGGATGGAAAGCTAAGGCAGGTAGAAAGGGTTCTCTGCAAAAGCAAAAATTCCATCTTTGGTGTCACTGTAAAATAGTTGAGTTGACACAACAAAGATGGAATGAATTGGGAGGTAAAATAATTTTTATTAACCCTAAATACACCAGTGCTTACGCTTTTGATGGAAGTGGTAAGGTTAGAAGGAGTAAGATTAACAATTCGCAATTCGCAATTCGCAATTCGCAATTACGTTTTGTAACGGGGATTTAGACCCCGCCACAAAACTTGCGGCTTGTTAGAAGCCGGGGACTTCAACCCGCCGAAGTTTGTTAATTACTCTTTGGCTGTATTTAAAAATGATAAGCAGTACAACGCTGATCTCTCTGCTTCTTACAATATTGGTGCTAGATCCTGGTACTCGTTAATTGTAGGAGATAAGCACTTTTCTAGAGTGTTCGTAGGCAAAAGTTCCAACGACACACTGAGAACGCCAGTAACTCTGGATACGCTGAGAAATCTTAGGGTTTCCTAGCGAAAGAATCCCCAACTATATTGCAAGCAATTAGTTGGGGTGCGTTCAATCTACTGAATCCTTAGTAATTGTAGAAATTAGACCTGAAACAGATAAATTAGTAGAAACTGAAATGGCCGGCGAAAGTGATGAAGTCAAGCGCGAAACTAAAGCGCTGATTGAGGCACTAGAAAGACGCAGCCAAGCGGAGTCAGCAGGTACTCTCACCCATGAAACTTATTTAAAAGCTGTGCGACAAGCACGAGAATTGATTGAAGGCAGGAAAGTGAAAGAAAGCGATCGCTTAGAAGACTCTTGGGCGATAATTCAGGATGAAGCTGAGAGAAACTGGCACTTAATGATGAAAGACTTAGTAGACTTCAGCTTTCGCCTGCAACAAGCGGCTATTGCTGCTTGGGAAACTTTCAATCACCCTTACTCTCGTTAGTTCGACGAACCTCTCGCTGTCTTGAATTAAAGTTCAAGTCTGTTCCTCTCCGAGTTGGCTACGGTGTACACACAGGTTATTGAATTACCCCTCCCTAACCCTCCCCTTTACAAGGGGAGGGAATTAGGTGTTTTAGCTAAATCAAAAATTCATCCCACACCGCCCTTCGGGTCGGATATGGGATGAATTTTTGGCTGACGACGAATTGACCCACAACCAATTCAATCCACAGGATTGACAGGGCAGGGGGTCGATGAGGAGTCAGCATTTTTTGTGTTTGGCAACGTGTCAATAAGTTCATCTATCACTTGAGTCATAGTTTTATCTGCATATTCTGCATATTCCTTGAGTTTGTTAAATCTGCGCTCAGACATTCTTAGCCGCAATTGTTTATTTTTCATATTAGGTAATAGCAATCAATCCAAATGGCACTAGCCAAGAATGTTCTAATTGCGGTCACAAAGTTAAAAAGCCGCTATCTCAAAGAATGCACAATTGTCCTGTTTGTCATACTAGTTTGTGCAGGGATTTGAATGCAGCTATAAACATCAAGGCGCGTGGGACGCACGCCCTCAAAGCTCAATTAATGTCTTCACAGAAGAGTCATTGAGAAGCCCACACTCACCGTCGATAGGAGTGTGTGGAGTACGTCACTTTTCCCTTTCTAACGTTATTTTGGCGATGCCTGCGGCGGGCTACGCCAACGCATTTGTTGATTCGGTGATCACATTTGTTGATTTAGGGTTCGCATTTGTTGATTTGGAGTTCGCATTTGTTGATTCGGTGATCACATTTGTTGATTTAGGGTTCGCATTTGTTGATTCGGAGTTCGCATTTGTTGATTCGGAGTTCGCATTTGTTGATTCGGTGATCACATTTGTTGATTCGGGGTTCACATTTGTTGATTCGGGGTTCACATTTGTTGATTCGGTGATCACATTTGTTGATTCGGGGTTCACATTTGTTGATTCGGGGTTCACATTTGTTGATTCGGAGTTCGCATTTGTTGATTCGGAGTTCGCATTTGTTGATACTCTGTGAATAAAAGTAAACAAGGCTCAAACTCCTTTTCCCCCTGCCCCCTGCTCCCTGCCCCCTCCTCCCCTCTCTCTTCGTCACGGATAAGATAAAGAGGTAACGTAGCTCCTCACACAAGTAGCAATGACTTCAACCCTGCGGAAACTTCCTCGTCTTAATACCCCAACCCTGCATCAGTTACCCAATGGTTTGACAATCATAGCGGAGCAGATGCCAGTTGAAGCTGTAAACCTCAACGTATGGATTAAAGTTGGTTCAGCCGTAGAATCTGATGCCATTAACGGCATGGCTCACTTTTTAGAGCACATGATTTTTAAGGGAACAGAACGACTGGCTAGCGGCGAGTTTGAACGTCGGATTGAAGAACGGGGTGCTGTCACCAATGCCGCAACTAGCCAAGATTATACTCATTACTATATAACCACAGCCCCCAAAGATTTTGCCGAGCTTGCTCCACTACAAATAGATGTAGTATCAAATGCGAGTATTCCTGATGATGCTTTTGAACGGGAGCGATTAGTAGTTTTAGAAGAAATTAGGCGCTCAGAGGATAATCCCCAACGGCGGACATTTCGGCGGGCGATGGAGACAGCCTATGATAAACTACCTTATCGCCGTGCAGTATTGGGGCCAGAATCGGTGATTGCCGAACTTAAACCCCAGCAGATGCGAGATTTTCATGCTAGTTGGTATCAACCCCAATCAATTACTGCTGTAGCTGTGGGCAATTTGCCTGTGGAAGAATTAATTGCAACCGTTGCTGAAGGATTTACAAAAGCCACTAAAACTCAGTACTCCCCACTCAGTACAGACGCGATTAATCGCGTCTCTACCCACTCCCCACTCCCCACTGAATCACCATTTACAGAAATTGTCCGTCGAGAATTTGTAGATGAAAGTCTCCAGCAAGCAAGGCTAGTCATGCTTTGGCGAGTTCCAGGAATGGTTCAGTTAAATCGCACCTATGGACTGGATGTTTTAGCCGGAATTTTGGGACATGGACGGACATCAAGACTGGTGAGGGATTTACGAGAAGAACGAGGATTAGTTTCTTCAATTTCTGTGAGCAACATGAGCAATCAGCTGCAAGGGACATTTTATATTTCAGCTAAATGTGCAGTGGAAAATTTAGCAGAAGTAGAAGATGCGATCGCTCAACATATTCGCACAGTCCAAACCGAATTAGTCACAGAATCAGAAATTGCCCGTGTGCGGCGGCGAGTAGCAAACAGATTTATTTTTAGCAATGAAACACCAAGCGATCGCACTGGGTTGTATGGTTATTATCAGTCTTTGGTGGGAGATTTAGAACCCGCCTTTAATTACCCAGATCATATTCAGAGCCAAAATGCAACTGACTTGATGCAAGCAGCCAAAGAGTATCTTTCCCCAGATGCTTATGGTGTAGTTGTCGTCAAGCCGTAAATTAAAAATTAAAAATGGGGCATTGGGCATTGGGCATTGGTAATTAATCAATAATTCTTCTTCCCCTGCTCCCCCTGCTCCCTCATCCCCACTCCCCAATTTAATCATGTGGACTAAAATCGATGCTCAAATTACCCAGGTGACTGGCGAAAAATTTCAGAGTCAGCAACGGCGATCGGTTGGTGGCGGATGCATCAACCAAGGTTATGCTATTTCTAATGGTGAGATAACCTACTTCCTTAAGATTAACCAAGCATCCCAAGCTGCGATGTTTGAGGCTGAGGCAATGGGTTTAAAGGAAATGCTAGCAACAGCTAGTATTCGCGTCCCCAAACCTATTTGTTGGGGTGTAGCTGACAATTCTAGCTACATCGTGCTGGAATGGTTAGAACTCGGTAACGGTAACAGCAATTCCTGGGAAGAGATGGGGCGCAAGTTGGCGGCGATGCACAAAGCTAGCAGTAGCCAAGGTTTTGGTTGGGAAATTAACAATACCATTGGTTCCACACCCCAAATCAATACTTGGACAGCAGAGTGGACAGAATTTTATATTAAACATCGCCTGGGTTATCAATTTCAATTGGCAAGGCGAAAGGGAGGAAATTTCCCCTCTTCAGAAAAATTACTAGCAGCAATCCCTGAACTAATGGCGCATCAGGTGCAACCTTCTTTAGTACATGGCGATTTATGGGGCGGAAATGCTGGGTGTACTAACTCAGGAGAACCAGTAATTTTTGATCCTGCAACTTATTTTGGCGATCGCGAAGTTGATATTGCCATGACAGAATTATTTGGTGGATTCCCCGCAGCATTTTACCAAGGTTATAACAAAGTCTTTCCCCTAGATCCAGGCTATGAGCAAAGAAAAACCCTCTATAACCTCTATCACATTTTGAATCACTTCAATTTATTTGGCAGCAGTTATTCTTCCCAAGCCAACCGAATGATTGACCAAATTTTGCGCTAACCACAACTTTGCGTACCTCCGCGCTTCCCTTTGCGTTCCTCTGCGTTTAAATTTCCCCCCTCAATTCCCCCCTCAATTCCTCACCATCACCCCCAAAGCCAATATACCCAAAATCGTCATCAATCCCGCCGGCATAAACTTGCGTGTTTTAGCCAGTCGAACTGCAAAAACAACTACCAAAACACCAGTAACTATCACCGCTAAAATCGACCCCCAGCTTTGCCCCTGAAGTTGAAAGTAAGCCGCTAGCAATAGTAATAAACCGCTAATGCTACCACTTAAAAGTGAAACCTTACTTCTAGCCTGAATATAGCCCATAATGCCACCAGCGATCGCTAATATGCCGTAGGCAAAAGCAGCAATTATACTTAAATTCATTGTTACAACCTATGTAGACTTTGACTTTACTGCCAGTGTCAGCAGACAATTTACCATAGCTATTTAGCTATACCACACAGTTAATTGATGGATAATCAAGCGATGCCAATAGCAAGTACTTCCTCATATACAAAGGTTCAATATCTCCAGCGCCAAGCAGCCTCACTTTTACTGTACCAGTCTGTTCTGCAAGGCGAAGTGGGGATGGCATTTCTGGAACTGTTGCAAGCTATACGTTACACTGATGCCGATGCCCGGGGTTGTCTGCAAGCCTACGGTAGTTACTTCCACGCTTTGGCTGCTAAAAATCAAAATTGGGAAGACTATTTAATTACTCAAATTCTCTTCTCTGATAATCCTTTTACAAAGCTGGCCCAAGTGCAAGAATTCGAGGATTTACCCCCAGCAATAGTCGCAGCAGTTCGGCATGATTTACAAGTATTGCAAAGTCTCTATGAATGTAGCAGCGCTTCTTTAAGTGAGTGGATACAAGGCGTGGCGCACATGCCGATTTCGCCAGTAGTGTGGTATAAAGAGCAAGAATTGGTAGGAGGAGAGACATTCGCTACATATCTACAAGAGTTAGATAATTGGGGTGATGCTGTAGAAGAGTTAGCGGCTTATTATCGGCAATGTGGCTCTGGTTTATTTGCAGAATATCGCGCTTTACGTTGGCAAGCTGGGCAGTTTATCGGTATTCGGTATTCTGATCCAATTAAGCTGAGTGCGCTTGTAGGTTATGAGTCTCAAAAAGATGCTTTGCTGAAAAATACAGAGTTTTTATTATCAGGAGAGATGGCACTGCATGTATTACTTTACGGTAGTCGGGGTTCTGGCAAATCTTCTTTAGTAAAATCTTTGTTGAATGAATATAGTAATCGCAGCCTCCGCTTATTGGAAGTGGCAAAATCTGATTTAAAAGACTTACCAAAAATCGTGGAACATTTACGAGGAGTGTCACAAAAATTTATCATCTTTGTTGATGATCTTTCCTTTGAAGAAGATGATGATGCCTTTAAAGCGCTCAAGGTAGTTTTAGAAGGTAATTTAACCGCACGACCACAAAATGTAGTTGTGTATGCTACTTCCAATCGCCGCCACCTAATTCGGGAGTTTTTTGTGGATAGACCTACTCCTAAGGATAACGAAGAAATCCATGCTTGGGATACGATGCAGGAGAAGCTTTCGTTTAGCGATCGCTTTGGTTTAACCTTGACCTTTGAACCAGCCGATCAAAAAACTTATTTAAAAATTGTACAACATCTAGCCAAGCAAGCTGAAATTAATATTACCCAAGAAGATTTAGAATTTCAAGCATTACAATGGGCAACTCGCCACAACGGTCGTTCTGGACGCACAGCACGGCAGTTTGTAGATTTTTTAAAAGCAGATTTAAGACTTTTTGGTACAAAGAACAATGCACCCAGCAATTAATATTAAGCATTTTCCTATGTGTATTTTAATAACAAATTACTAATTACTATGAGAGCTACTTTTTCTGATAATTTAACTACGCTAAAAACCAGCAATATGCAATCAGTAATGATCAGCAATCGATTTATACTAGGGATAGTTGCCTTTAGTGTGAGTTTTGGTCTTAGCCTCGTCCCAAACTGGGATTTTAATAAAGCCTTTCTCACAGGTTTAATTACAGCCGTTACTATCTATGCAACAGCATTGTTTGTAGATAAGCGACGCAGAAATTATGAAATGTTTATTTTAGGTTCTATCCACAAACGAATTAAAGAAATGGAGGGTTTAAAGGCTCGTGTAGTCAGAGAAATTAATCAAATCGAAGAACATCATAATTTATTATATGCAGAGTCACAACAACTGCAAAATCAAGTAACAGAAAGCCGTAACCAAAGAGAGAGTTTACATCGAGAATTAAGAACATTTACCGGACAGAAAAAGCAATTAGAAACTGAAATTAATAGCCTGCAAACTGAAGTTAATAACTTGCAGAAAAATATAACAGAATTGAACAATGCTTTTTCCGTCCTCACAGCAGAAAAGCGCCGTCTAGAGTCGAATTGTAATGCATCTCGTAGTGAAATCACCCATTTGCAAAGTCAAATTTCTGAACTCCAGCAAGAAAAACAAGAAATTGAAAGTAATTTAACTCTTTTAGGCAGACTCAAACCCCAATTAGAAGAAAAATTATACGAATTGCGAATTGCAATTCAAGAGCTAGAAGTTGAGACAACCCAAAAAAATCAATTGTTAGTAGCGGCAAAAGCCGAAAGAGAAAATATCCAAGCTATCCTAGATTCTTCACGAACCCAAATCGCAGAACATAAAGCTGAATTACAGCAGTTGCAAGAGCAAGTTTCATTATTGCAAGAAGAACGAGATTCCTTACAAAATCAAGTATGGGAATTACTACAACAAACAGAAACATTCAATTCAGAACATTTGTCTGATAATTCCCATGAAGATGATAATGAATTGTTTCCGTTTTCTGAGATAATCGAAACTACAGCAATCATCAACAATTCAGAAGCTGATACATCAGAAAGTTTACCTGAAGAATGGACTAATTTTTTAGAAAATCTCCCAGTATACGAACTAGAAGTATTAAAAGCTATAGTTGAACAAGATAATCCTAATACTGCTATTAAAAAAATTGCTGAAGCAAACATTACTATGCCAAATTTGTTAATCGATTCTATAAATGAACGAGCAAATGATACTATTGGTGAATTAATAATTGATTCAAATTCAGAAATTCCAGAAGTTTACCCTGAATATATGACGCATGTCAAAAGAATAATTGCAATGTATGAAGACCGAATAGCTAGACATGCTTCGTCAAATTAAATTATTATTGCCGTCGTCAGATTAGTAGTAAGGTGAGTATGTACCTTATACCAATTCTCTATGAAGATGCATAGAATATTAAACGAACCGCCAAGAACGCCAAGAACGCCAAGAATAGAGAGTTACTTATTTAGTGCAGCTTCACATTAAATTGGTATTAGCTAACTTACTGTGTGCTTCTGTGTTTAGAATAAAGTGAAGTGTAATACATGGCAAAGCTCAAAATCTCGAAAAAAATCTCCACTGCTTTAATCAATTCCCTTGGTGCTGGGGTAGTACCAAGAGTGGGAGTTGAATATATAGCAGTAGGCCGAGAAAAAGAACTCAAAAGCCTATTACAAAATCTTGATGATATTGGAGAAGGTGTAGCAGCATTTCGCTTCATAATTGGTAACTACGGTTCTGGTAAAAGTTTTTTATTGCAACTAATACGTAACCGGGCTATGGAGCAAGGTTTTGTAGTAGCTGATGCTGATTTATCCCCTGAACGCCGATTAGCTGGAAGCAGCAATGAAGGTGTAGCTACCTATCGAGAATTAATGAGCCACCTAGCTACAAAAACTCGTCCTGATGGTGGTGCTTTAGTCTCGATTTTAGAAGGATGGATTAATAAAATTCAACAAGAAGTGGTTAAAGAAACGGAAATGCGTCCGAATGACGATGGTTTTGATGACCAAGTTGAATCGAAAATTAGGGAAGTAGTTCAGTATATTGAAGGCTTAGTTCACGGTTTTGATTTTGGTAGCGTGATTATTGCTTATTGGCGTGGCTACCGATTGGATGATGATAATTTAAAAAATGCGGCAATGCGCTGGTTGCGCGGAGAATTTACTACTAAAGTTGAGGCAAAAGCAGCTTTAGGAGTGCGCGTTATTATTGATGATGATAGTTGGTATGACTATATAAAATTGTTTGCGAAATTTGTCGCTGAAATTGGCTATAAAGGACTGTTAATTTTAGTTGATGAAGCTGTACATTTATATCAAATATCTACTACAGTCACGCGGGAAAAGAATTATAATCGACTCCTGGCAATGTTTAACGACACCATGCAATGTAAAGCAGAACATCTTGGCATTGTCGTTGGTGGAACAACCAAGTTTTTAGAAGACCCCAAACGAGGACTTTTTGCAGACCAAGCTTGGCAAAGACGCACAAAAGAAAGCCGTTTTGTTGCACAAGCTAATGTTCAGGAACATTTAGGCCCAGTGATTCGGCTAAATCCGTTGAGTGAAGCAGAAATTTTGACGCTTCTGCAACGTTTAGCTGAAATTCATGCACTCAATTTTGGCTATGAACAGACTTTGACAAATCGTGAGTTGAAAGAGTTTGTGCAAGAAATTATTAATCGCTTGGGTGCAGAAGCATTACTGACACCAGGGGAAATTGTGCGAGATTTTATGAGTGTGCTGAATATTCTTCACCAAAATCCAGGAATTGCGTTTGGTGAATTAATTCATGGCTCTAAATTTAAACCTACTGCTATGGGTAAAGACGCAGATGTGGATGAGGATGGCGCAGCAGAATTTAGTTTGTGATTAATGATGAAGACACTGAACTAGAAGAACAAGCAAATTACTCTACGAAGCGCAAAATGTTGGGTAACGCATTGCCTCAACCCAACCTACAATTTTCCACAAAGCCAAGCGTATTGATTTAAAATCAGGTAAAAAAGTGTGTGAGTGAAAGAAATGTCGGCCAAAGACTTATTCCATGAAGCAGTCAAGAAGGGTCTTCAGAAAGAGCAGTGGATAATTACACATGACCCATTAAGGATCGAGTTTGGCAAGGATGATGAAGTTAGAATAGATTTAGGTGCAGAAAGACTCTTAGCGGCTGAAAAAGCAGGAGAAAAGATTGCGGTTGAAATTAAAAGTTTTTTGAGTGACTCAGCATTGTTTGATTTTCATCTGGCACTGGGGCAATTTTTGAACTACCGTTTAGTTTTAGAAGCTAGTGAAAGAGAACGCATATTATACTTAGCAGTGCCAATTGCCGCTTATGAATCGTTTTTCCAACGTGATTTACCCCAAGCATCAGTGCAGCAATACCGAATAAAGTTGATTGTATATGATCCAGTGGATGAGGTGATAGTTAAATGGATAAACTAGCATTTTATCGTCAGTGTATTCAAAAACTATTGACTGAATACGGCGATGTTAGACCTATAAACGGCGAAATTGAGACGCAAATACTTTTTGATACAGAACACGACCATTATCAAATTGTTGATTTGGGATGGGATAAACATCACCGCATTTATAATTGCGTGATGCATTTAGACATTAAGAGCCATAAAATTTGGATTCAACGTAACCAAACTGATAAGTTGATTGCTGATGAATTGGTAGCAATGGGTGTACTAAAACAAGATATTGTATTGGGCTTGCAGCCTGTCTATGCCAGAGAATATACAGGGTATGGTGTGGGGTAGGGCTAACCAAGTTCAATCGTATCCAACCACGGGAGCGACTGTACTCTCTGGAAACAATCGGCTCAAGTCTAATAATGCATCTTCAAATCCAGGAATCGCTACTGACTAGTTAACCCAAGTTGCTGGTTATCGACTGATATGCACTTGTTATCACTCAATTCATGCGATCGCGTACAACAAAGTTGGTGCCTAGCGCCAACGTGCCGATGCCATTGTTGCCAGCATTCAGCTACTTAAATGCCTATTAGTTGTATAAATTACTTATTCAATAAAAGCTTGTTGAAGAGTAAAAGAAAAAATGAATGCTTGTAGCTTAAGTAAAAACCCTTGATAAGTGACTGCATGTATTGATTTTGGAAAAACACAAGTGATACTACTAAACACAGTTTCGATATAATGCCGAGTATGTTGTTTAATATATTGATTCCAAGGCTGGTCTTGACGCTTGGAGTTCTTTTTCCTCATGACTTTTAAAGAAATGTGACTTGTTTGTTCCAAGTCATCCTCAATCGTGTAGTCGGTGTAAGCTGAATCACCATAAATTTCACTACCAGGTGGTAGATTCAAGGGTAAGGCATTTAAAGCACGTACATCGTTGGCACTACCAGGCATAAACACAAATTCGACAGGAATACCATTTTTGGTTGTTAATAACTGAACTCGAACCCCGTAAAAATATCGTTTTTTCGATGCGATGTAACCTCTATACTGCGCCGACTGTATTATTTTTACATTAAAGATACGGATGTTATCGCAGATGGGCACTGGGAACGAGTCTAAAAGATATTCAGTGGAATCACTAATTTCCTTCAGTGCCATTCCCACTTGATGAAACAAGTCGTTGATTAACATTGAGACACTGTGTAATCTCCGGTTAAATCGTGACTTTTCTAACATATTAGATATCAACTTATGTTCTTTCATATAGGTACAAGCCTTACTATGATTACCATTAAAGAACATCGCCGATGTTATTGCCGTTGTAATAATTTCTGCGTCATTCATCTCTCGACGACAATCTTCATTATGCCCAATCGCCTTTAACAGGTCGTCTATGATAGCATATATGGAAATTATTTCGTTTAGCATTTAGCCCTCCTAATTTTCTCTTCTTGGAGGGCATTTTATTGCTTTACTGTCCCAAAGCGATCGCCCATAAGAGTAACTAGCAACTTGGGTTAGTTAGATAGAAAAATCTGCTTGCTGAGATAGCTAAACTTACTTTGAGCATTTTGATATGGCTGGCTGTGATGCTCAAGTTGACGAGCCGGTAAATTCACAATCCAGTAATGATAAATTCCGGCTTCTGCATACAAAGACAACTTGGTTGTTTGATCGTAATCTATTGTTTTATCTGAAATTTCAATAACCAACAAAATATCTTCGGGATACGGATGATGAGCAAGATAATCTTCATCTCTTCCTCGTGCAATTACAATATCCAATACCTTTAAGAAGAGTATTGATTGCATAAGGGAAAGAGATACCCGCTATTGCATTAAAGTATGACTTGACTATCCAGTGTGGATCGGTTCTATAGTCTATGTCAAATAATTCTTTGAGCATAAAAAATCAGATGCGTTTTCCCTGAAGATTAAACTGACTGCGTTGTTTACTGCCGCAGGCATCACAATGCCTCAAATTGCTGTAAGCATTGGTACAATGCACGCGGTACGTGAAAACATCCTTTCCATTTGCCACCTTTAAGGTTCAACAATACTTCTCCCCGCCGATTGAGATAGCCAAACCATTCACCGTATTCTGAATCAGCAAAGTGTGACCAAGTGTAATCGTGCATCTTTTGATACCATTTCCAACATACCTCACGCCCACTCAAGCGATAACCCATTGCTAATGCAACTAAAGACTCTAGGTGAACCCACCACAGCTTTTGATCCCATTCCAATTGTTGTGGAGGATGACCATCTGCATCCATAAAGTAATACAATCCGCCGTAGTCGCTATCCCAAGCAAAATTCAGGATGTTTAGCACGACATCAACAGCTTTGTTAATTGTTTTAGTGTCGTTTTGGCGACGCGCGATATCCATGATGAACCACATAGCTTCGATACCGTGACCTGGATTAATCAGCCGTCCCTCAAAAGAATCTATGTGGGAACCGTCAGGGGTAACGTTTTCGTACATTAGTCCCCGTTCTTGGTCGAGAAAATCGGCCATCACTTCCCGGACAGTCTCAGCTAGGACATTCTCTAACGTTTCCTTTGGTAGCAACCATTCCATTTCTAAAGTCAGGTTAGCTAAAATCATTGGTACAGCCAACGATTTCATCGGGCGTGTGCCGGGATAGGTTTTATTATATTTGCCCTTGGGGTTGTCCTTGCGGCGTAATACGTTATCATAAGCCTGCATCGCCACATCCTTTGCCCATTCTTCGCCGCCAGCGAGTGCATATTTACTAAATGCCATTGCTGCAAAGCAGTCAGAAAAGATATTGTAAGGCTCAACCAGTGGTTTCCCTTCACGAGTGAGAGCAAAGTACCAGTTACCATCACCATCTCTGCCATGTTGGGCGAGAAAATTAGCGCCATTGCTAGCAATTTTTAACCAGTTTTCGCGTTTTTCTAGCTGGTTGTAAAGCATGGAAAAAGTCCACACCTGGCGGTTTTGCAGCCAAATGAATTTGTCGGTATCATAAATTTTGCCGTAGCGATCAAGACAGGTAAAATAGCCGCCTTGCTCCCAATCGAGAGAATATTTTTCCCAAAAGAGGAGTACGTCGTTGAGGAGAGCGTTTTTGTAAAGTTCAGCGAGCGCTTGAAAATTATACTCCATAAATTTCCTCCCCTTTTGTACTAAAACCAACAGCTTAACAGTTATCACATTTTGGCTCTAATATGGGCGTAGGCGTAGCCCGTCGTAGACATCGCGTCAGCCTTTTACAAGATTTAGTCAGCAGCAGGTATACTTCTATCTTGTATCTTGCACCATTCTCAATAACCGTAGGGTAATTTTTTAGAGATGAGGTTGTTATGAGTCAGATTGAACGAGTTGCGATCGTTGGAGGAAACCACGGTAATGAGTTAACAGGAGTACATCTTGTCAAAAAGTTTCAGCAGTATCCAAATTTAATCCACAGAGCAAGTTTTGAAACTCTGGCATTACTTGGTAATCTCAAAGCTATTGAAGAAGGCAAACGATACATTGACAAAGATTTAAATCGTTGCTTCACTAATCAAGGCTTACAAAATCCTCAACTCTCAAGTTATGAAGATACACGGGCAAAAGCAATTCAACAGATATTGCAACCGCAAAATCAGCCCTCTGTAGATGTAATAGTTGATTTGCATAGCACAACTGCCAACATGGGGTTAAGTCTGATTTTTTGTGACATGCATCCTTTTTTACTCCGGTTAGGCGCTTATTTGAGTTCTACAAATCCGATGGTAAAGGTTTTTGTTAATCAACAATCTAGAGAAGGTGGTTTTCTCCGTTCTTTGTGCGAATTGGGTTTTGTTATAGAAGTTGGTGCTGTGGCTCAAAATATCTTAAATGCCGAATTATTTCAGCAAACAGAACAACTTATCTACGGAATTCTAGATTATTTTGAAGCTTACAACCAAGGTAATATTCCGCAGAAAAGCAGTACGCTTACATTTTATCAATACATTAGGACTATCGATTATCCAAGAAGCGATGCCTACGGCGGGCTGCGCCAACGCGGGGAGATTAAAGCCATGATTCACCCCCACCTTCAGTTTAGAGATTATGAACCTTTGAATCCAGGCGATCCAATGTTTATAACTTTTGAAGGAAAAGAAATTTTCTATGAAGGAGAGTTTACTGTTTATCCTATTTTTATTAATGAAGCAGCTTACTACGAGAAAGGAATTGCAATGCATCTAAGTCAAAAACAACAAAAGATAGTTTAAAAGGCGTTCCATAAGGTAATTGATGAATATTCTATAACTAATCCAAATACATTCGATGCACGGCGCTTACTGCTTTTAGGTAGCTAGGGGTAAAGCATTCCGAGACTTAATGGCGCAATTGCTATCAGAATCAGATGCACAACTGCAAGTCTGGAAAACCAAGATTCTGGAAGCTGTTGGCGACAATGGACAAGTCTTGGATTATCAACTAGCTATTCAATTGTGGTAAAAAAATATGGGGGGATGTAGAATTTTCACAAATGATTTAGGGCGGCTATAGAATCCTAAATTATTCGTGAAAAGTTAGCTCTTCGATTTATTTGATAAGTCGTGGATCTGGACACCGCAAATTTTTACAAATCAGATAGGATTGCTATAGCTATTTCCTAAACCTTTTTTAAGCGCACACGATATTAAACGCTTACCCTGGTAGCCGATAGATAATTACTTTTCCTTTCCAATTTTCTTCCACAAATACCAGATGTTCACCATTTGAACGACGAAAAGCGCGGATACCATAAGGTATATCAATCCAGCCACTTTCGCTGCCAACTTCTGGGCCTGGTTTTAACTGTTGTACTTGCGCTCCTGTCTTGGCATTATAGACATATACCTCTGCGGTTTTGACTGTTACGGCAAATACATAGTCTCCCGCCACACTCATAGCCGCCGTAGATACTTCGCGTTTACCCGTGGTGTCATAGGGAATCACAATTCGCCAACGGGGAGTACGATTTCCTTTACTCCAGTTGTCAAAACGGGCAATCTCAGATCCAGCAACTCCAGTATCGTCACCGAATGCAGGGTGATCTCCTGTAAAGCCTGACAAGTACATAGTATCTGTTTGGGGGAAATATTCGAGCCGCCGCAAGTCGTTAAATATCTTGGGAGTAGTTTGCTTTTCCATCGAACTATAGCTGTAGATGGGGTTGCCTTTAGCATCTATTCCCTGTAAAGGATAGTGTCGAATGCCATCTTCTGTTCGCAAAGCTTTCCAAACATCTCCTTTGCTGTCTACCCACCAGCCGCCGATATAGGGATAATCTTTGCTGGTATCATATTCGTTCTTTTCAAATTTGCCATTTCCGTTGCGATCGCGCCAGATCCATTCCCCTTGTTTTGGTTGATTCGGTGGCCAATTCCCCTTGAGAAATGGTTTATCTGCGCCATTGCTACCGACAAACATTCCGGTTGGAATAGCTACTTTACCATCTGTGTCTGGATTGAAACGATATATTTGCAGAAAGCTATTATACATATCTGTGAGGAACAGAAACCGCTTTCCTTGGATGCGGCGAACAAAGGTTCCATCTGGCGATGTATGCAGACGGGGATCTTGAGGATATTTGAAAGGATTTAAGGTGTAGGCTTTGTAAGTCCATTGCTTACCAGCAGCCTTACTGTAATCCATGAGATAGTGTTCTTGTTTGGTGAATAAATCTACACCATCAGTTTTAGGATCGGCATCTGCATTATCGACGAATATCAATCCTAGCGATCGCCATATTAGTTTTCCCGATGGCGAAAATTTCCGCAAATCTGTTCCTGATTTGTTGAAACCATTACTATTTATATAAATATTGCCTGAAGCGTCTGTACCAATTCCGGTAAGTCCATAAAGTTTCAAATCTCCAACTTCACCAGGAACTCCTGCATAAATACCGCCTTTAGAACCAAAACTACCCACTTGCGTCGGCTTATCTTTGATGTCATAAATCAACATTTGCTGACGCGGCCCATTTTCTGCCACCAACAGCTTACCTTGATGATCAATTGCGATCGCAGTTGGTTCAACAATATCTGCAATCTGTTGCGGTAATTGCTTTCCACTCGGCGAATAATGAAGAATCTTGGCAGGCTTACTACCATTTTTGCTTTGAATAATCCACAGATTTTTTTGTGGATCGATAGTTATTGCTCCGGGATTAGCAACTGTAAAAGTGCGTAGTTCTTTCATCGTATCAGTATCATAGACACGAATCTGATTGGTAGCAAAATCACTCACATACAACTCGTTTCCCACAGTTGCTAATCCAGTGACTTCATTTTTAGTACTGGTAATTAACATACTTTTATCCCAACCACGCCCTTTAGAAAAAGGCGCAGGTTTTCCCGACAAATCATAGCGTCTAACGCAATGCCAAGCTGTTCCTTCTGCTGGGTAATCTTCATTAGTTTTACCCTTAGATCCCTGAGTCATGGCAATGTAAATATATTTACTATTTGCTGTTACAGCTATGCCACCACCACGACTCCAGCCGTGAGTATCCCCAATAGCACCAATAACCTTACCATCCTTATAGATGGCTGCTTCCATTCCCGCTTCATCCCAATGGCTGTTAGTATAAACTGTGCCATCAGAAGCAACATACATTGCCTCAATATTGTTTTGTACTCGCAGATTTCCACTGCCAATCGTGTTACCTATCCACGATGTTTTATAGGTAGGTGTGGATGTTTCTGTATTGTTTTGTACTAGCAGATTTTCACTGGCAATAGTATTACTTATCGAGATTTCTTTGTGTGTAAGTATAGGTATTTCAGTATTGTTTTGTACCAGTCTTTCGCTGTCAATAGTATTACTTATCGATGAGGTTTTGTAGATAAGCGTGCGTGTTCCACTTGTTGCCCAGTCTGTTGTAATTCCAAGGGTAGTAACAATTAGTCCAACAGTCAAACTGAGTAAAAAATTGAAAGTTTTAGTTTTTTTTATATATCGAATTTTAAATATTCTTTTGAGGTGCTGGTTGAGTTGGTGACGGAGTTTTATTAACTGCGCCAGGAATTTATTTTTCATATACTTTTTAAGCTTTTAATTATTTATATACAATCACTTTTTCGGTAATCCGCAAAAAATATAACTATTTTGAAGTGGCTAAGATACAGGCTATGTATAGACATGACATTTAATAGCAAGTTTTACATAAGCTTTATAAAACTCACCTGATTCTTTGATTTTTCAATTAGTATATTTCAGGTATTAATATTTACCTGTTATTTAATATCAGTGGTAAAAACTAATACAAAATAATTCTAAATTTATTACTTTTTATCAGCTTTTCTCTCTTTCTATATATAGCATTCAGCTTTCTTGATTGGCAGGTTACATGTCTAACTAAGTATTATTTAGTTACTAAAAACACAGTTTCAATTCCTTGTTGACGTTGACATATAAATAGTTTATAAATTGGTGTTCTATACAAAAACTTTTATTGGTAATGTATATTTGAAAATTTTATTGATTCAGGTTTGGATACAGATGTAAGAGCGTGTAAAAATGCATCTGTTTTAATATATTTATAGGAGATATATCAGTGGAAAATAAACCAGAAAATTATGCTTCATCATCTGCATCTATTCTCACTCTCGGATTGGGCTGGTTTCCCAAAAGCCCCGGAGGATTAGAAAGGTATATTTATGAATTAACTCATAAATTATCTGCAAATAAAGACCAGGTTGAATTATGCGGAGTCGGTTTACCAGAAGCTGAAAGAAATTCGCCGATTAAGTTGACTAATTTAGCGAGTCCTGACAGTGCTATTTGGCAAAGATTATGGTCTATTCGCACTAATTTTCAGAAAACAAGAGTAGGCAAACCAGATGCTATTAATTTGCACTTTGCATTATATAGCTTTCCTATTTTAGATATTTTACCAAAGGGAGTCCCAGTTACTTTTAACTTTCATGGCCCTTGGGCTTCTGAGAGTCAGCAAGAGGTAGTTAATAAAAACCTTAGTCTTTTAATCAAGCACTGGCTAATAGAACAAAACACTTATAATCGCTGCGATCGCTTCATTGTTTTGAGCAAAGCATTTGGTAAAATTTTACATGATAAATATCAAGTACCGTGGGGCAAAATTAATATTATTCCTGGTGGAGTTGATATTAACTGGTTTCAGCCAAATTTATCACCCCAGGAGGCTTGTACAAAGCTAGGCTGGCCAACTAATCGCCGTATCCTATTTACATCGCGCCGCTTAGTGCATCGAACCGGAGTTGATAAGTTATTACAGGCACTGGCTATAATTAAGCCCAGAATACCAGATGTTTGGCTTGCGATCGCAGGTCGTGGTCACATCCAAGCTGCACTACAACAACAGGCTACAGAATTAGGACTAGACGACAACGTTAAATTTTTAGGTTTTCTACCTGATGAGCAATTGCCTATAGCTTATCAAGCTGCTGAATTATCTGTCATGCCTAGCCAATCTTTTGAAGGATTTGGATTAGTAATAATTGAGTCTTTAGCGTGTGGTACTCCTGTTTTATGTACCCCAGTTGGAGGAATGCCAGAAATTTTATCAGGATTTTCACCCGATTTAATTACTACTTCAACAGAAGCCTCAGCTATTGCTGAAAAATTAGAACAAGCACTATTGCGAAATATCCCCGTACCTTCACGAGAAGCCTGTCGCCAGTACGCTACCAGAAACTATGACTGGAATCAAATCGCCCAACAAGTACGGAATGTTCTATTAAATTAATAAAATAGAGACGCGAAAATTGCTTTGTAGCGATTTATCGCGTCTGAACTATATTGTATTACAAGAAGGTTTTATGAGAATTTTTTTTCTAGATCAAAGTGGTAAACCAGGTGGCGCAGAATTGTGTTTAATAGATATTGCTAAACCGTACAGAGATAACACTTTGGTAGGTTTATTTGCAGATGGGCCATTTAAAGATTTATTGCAGCAAAATCATATCCCAGTAGAAGTTCTTGCAACTCAAGTAATCCAAGTTCGTAAAGAAAGCAGTTTGCTACAAGGATTAAAGAGTCTGGGACAACTTGCGCCTTTGATTACTAAAGTAGTTAAAATAGCGCGTGAATACGATTTAATCTATGCCAACACCCAAAAAGCATTAGTTGTCGGAGCATTAGCAAGTTTCTTCAGCCGTCGCCCTTTGGTTTATCATTTACATGATATTCTTTCCACAGAACATTTTAGCCAAACTAATCTTCGCATTGCTGTTAACTTAGTTAATCGTTTTGCATCATTAGTAATTGCCAATTCTCAAGCAAGTAAAACAGCCTTTATACAAGCGGGAGGACGCCCAGATATCATCGAAGTTGTCTATAACGGCTTTGAACCAAAAAACTATCAAACTGATGAGTCTGACATTAATAAATTACAGCAACAGTTAGGATTACAAGGAAAATTTGTAGTCGGACACTTTAGCCGTCTTGCACCTTGGAAAGGGCAGCATATTTTAATTGATGCCCTTGCCAAATGTCCGTCAGAGGTGACGGCAATTTTAGTGGGTGATGCACTATTTGGCGAACAAGATTATGTCCAACAGTTACACGAACAAGTTACTGAACTAGGATTAGAAAACCGCGTCAAATTTTTAGGATTTCGTTCTGATATTCCCCAGTTAATGGCAGCTTGTGACTTAGTAGCACATACCTCTATTTCCGCAGAACCCTTTGGTAGAGTGATTGTAGAGGCAATGCTATGTGCAAAACCTGTAGTTGCAGCAAAAGCTGGCGGTGTAATGGAATTAGTAGAACATGGACTTAATGGTTTTCTAGTGACACCAGGAGAACCCCAGGAACTTGCACAAATAATTATCACCTGTCTTCAGGAGACGGAAATAACTGCAACTATAGCTAATAATGCCCGGACTACTGCTAGTCGGCGTTTTGATGTTGCAATAATTAATCAGCAAATTGCTCAACTTCTGTCTGGCAGATTATAACTACCTGATTCAATACTGCTCGGGTAAAGGATTTTTAACTCGGAATTGGGTTTAGGTTAAAGGTTTTTTCTTTCCCCTTTCCCCTTTAACCGAACCGTATTGGGCGTACTTGGCGGTTCGTTTTTTCAAATCTACTCATGATTCCGTTAGCCGTCAGACTTCAGTCTGCGGCTACACGAAGTCAGCCTGCTTATGCAGGCTTTATATTTCTGCTAAACTCTGCACTATAGCTCAAGCCGCTTCCCGCAGTTGTGCTTGTGACGGCACACTCACTTCTGGAAATGAAAGCGAGAGTTGTTCGGCTTGAGGGACTGCGGCTTGCTCTAAAACTTGAACTTCGATATTTACGCTCACTAAATAACTGCCTGTATCAGCACCAACCGCTTCAGCAATTAATTTGGCAATGTCTGGGCGTTTGGCAGTCAACGGGTCACGTAAAATACACCTATCCCATTCATGCTTGGCAGTCGGATTGAGGTTGAGAATGTAATGCTTCATCATCGAACTAACCCTTGAATCCATCTTCCAGAAGGTGTTCACAGAGCCGTTATACGTTTTACTAGGCTTTGTGGACGCTATATCTATTATAGTATATTTGTACTAAAATGAGCGATATCTAAGTGAGAAAGTAGGGAATATATAGGATTACTATTTGATTTTTGAACGAAATTAAGTATTGTAGAGTGTGTTAGAACGGAGTTCGTAACGCACTATGAACACGAGTTTGATGCCGTACTCTCTGTGCTAACACATCCTACGTATATTTTCTCCAAATAAAACCGGATTCCTATAGACCAGGGATAAGAGGTTGTTTGAAAAGTCAAAGAGGTGGTAAAAAAACTCTCTAAGTATAAGCTGTGAATAGATAATAGACACCACTGAGAGAGCAGCATGAGTAAAACATACCGGCAAAAAAGTTCTCAAATTGGTCAAACAATCTAGCAAGCAGGTATCTCGTTTGACAACCATCTGGGTGGATGGCGGCTTTGATGGTGCGCTGTTCATGCAGTGGGTGATAGACTTTTCCTGTTGGATTGTGCAGATGGTACTGCGACCAGAACAAACCAAAAGCTTCGTATTACTCAAAAACATTGGGTAGTAGAGCGCACTTTCGGTTGGGTCATGCGGTGTCGGCGATTGGTCAGAGACTATGAGCTATTGCCCGAAACATCGGAGACGTTTATCTACATTGCTATGATCCGGATCATGGTGAGGCGATTAGCATAAAATTTGACCTCTCTAGGACTTACGCAAAAATTGCTAAAAAGCTTAATTTCTCGAACCGCCAAGACGCCAAGAGCGCCGAGAATTCGTAGAGTGTGCGTAAGTCCTACTCTCAAAACTTTTCAAACAGCCTCTAAGGCTTTGAGTTTGTTTGTTGTCATCCTATTATTGCAACCGTAAAGCATAATGGTAAAACTCTTCATTCTTAACGTAATCTCGCGCTTCATAAAGTTTTTGCGCTGTTATGTTAGAAATTTGAGTAGCTAAAATCACTCGAACGGCTCCACTCTCTTTTGCATATTCTTCCGCAACACTCATCAATAACTTTGCAATTCCCTTCCGACGATACGGCTCTTCCACATACAAATCGTTCAATATCCATATCCGTTTCATCGCCACTGAAGAAAAGCCGGGATAAAGCTGAGTAAATCCAACTAATTCTCCATTGTCATTAGCTGCAAATACTACCGAGTCATTATTGTTGAAACGTTCTTTGAGAAACTCTTTGGCAGCTTCAAGGTTTGATGGCTGATTATAAAAAATACGATACCGATCAAATAGTACTGAAACACTTTCAAGATGATTAATATTAGCCAATAAAACTTCCATTGAGTGTCCTTGTAACTTCAATGCAGTTTATACCCAATACTGCTTTGTTAAGGGAAATGGGAGGTGAAATCAAGAAAAATATTTCCTTTCTCAATTCAAGTAATCGGTGGGCATTGCCCACCCTACTTAGACAATTCCCTGGTTAACTAAGACTTTGGTTTATAAGTTGAAGCAACGTGCAATTCTTTCAACTGTTTAGCATCTACACTCGAAGGTGCATCTGTTAACAAACAACGTGCTTGTTGTGTCTTCGGAAAAGCAATGACATCTCGAATAGATTCTTCTCCAGCTAGCAACATTACCAAACGATCTAAACCGTAAGCGATGCCACCATGCGGTGGTGTACCATATTCAAATGCTTCTAAGAGAAAGCCAAATTTACTTTGTGCTTCTTCAGGAGATAAACCGATCGCTTCAAACACCTGCTGTTGAACTTCTCGCTGATAAATCCGCAGACTTCCGCCGCCAACTTCTACGCCATTGAGTACCAAGTCGTAAGCTTGGGCGCGTGCAGTCTTTAAGTCGCTCAAATCATCAGGATGTGGTGCTGTAAACGGGTGGTGCAGTGCTTCTAGACGTTTTTCGTCAGCATTCCACTCAAACATGGGGAAATCTGTAATCCAGAGTAAGTTGATTTTTTCTGGATCAATTAAGTTAAATTCTCTAGCGATCGCTTGCCGTAATCTATCTAATGTCTTATTAACTGTAGCAGCTTCCCCTGCCCCAAACAATAACAAATGTCCAGAAGAAGCACCTGTGCGGCGTAAAATTTCTGCTTTTTGTTCAACGCTGAGGTTGTCTTTAATCGCACCAATGGTATCAATTTCGCCATCATCTCTGACGCGGATAAAAGCTAAACCCCTAGCACCGGCTTCGCTGGCTTCTTTAAATAAATCACCGCCTGGTTTAATCCGGACATTAGAAATTACATCGTTACCATTGGGAATGGGCAGGATTTTGACGATACCGCCATTGGTAACAGTGTCTCGAAAGACTTTGAAACCAGAGTCTTTGACAATATCCGAGACATCAACTAATTCCAAAGCATAGCGGGTATCTGGTTTATCACTACCGTAGCGTTCCATCCCCTCAGCGTAAGTTAGGCGGGGGAAAGGACGCTGCAACTCAATGCCTTTAACTGTTTTGAAGATATGGGAAACTAAGTTTTCATTCAGTTCGATAATTTCTTCTTGGGACATGAAGCTCATTTCCATGTCCAACTGGGTAAATTCCGGTTGCCTGTCGGCGCGTAAATCTTCGTCACGAAAGCAACGCGCAATCTGATAATATCTATCTAAGCCGGATACCATCAGCAATTGTTTGAATAGCTGGGGTGATTGCGGCAAGGCATACCACTCGCCAGGATTGACGCGGCTGGGTAGAACATAATCCCGCGCCCCTTCTGGGGTAGAACGGGTAAGTATTGGGGTTTCGACTTCGATAAAACCTTCCAAATCTTCCAAATAACGACGCATGGCTTTGACAATTTGATGACGCAGTTGCAAATTTTGCGCCATACGTTCGCGCCGCAAATCCAAATAGCGATATTTCAGCCGCAAGTCTTCCCGCACTGTCTCGGTGTCAGCTACAGAAACTTGGAAAGGTAACTGTTTGCGAACAGCATTCAGGAGTTGAATTTTATCAGCGTAGATTTCCACCTCGCCTGTTGGGATGCGGGTATTCAGCGATTCTTCGGGACGTTGTGTTACTCTACCAGTGATTTCGACAACATATTCATTTCGCAGGGCGTTCGCCTGTTCATAAGAATCTGGGGTGCGTTGCGGATCGCTGACGATTTGGACGATTCCAGAGCGATCGCGTAAATCTAAAAATATCACACCACCGTGATCGCGGCGACGGTCTATCCATCCGTAAAAGGTAACAGTTTCTCCAATATGTTCTTTTCGGAGTTCGCCGCAATAGTGAGTTCGCATAAGTCTTAGTTATTGTTTCCGGGCTAAATTGGCAAGCAAATGTCAAAGCTTTCCCATTATCTAGCATCAATAGTAATTGTAGTAATAAACATACAATAATCTCACGCCAATTTGGCAAAAGTCGATTCGGGGGATGAGTGAAACGCAAAAGCTCAAAGAAGACGCGATGAGGCAAAGAAATTATCCGATACTCTAACCGTGTTCCAGCACCACGATTTTTCCGTAATATAAGGAAACGGTGAACAGAGAACTTTAATCAGGCTTTTAGCGGTGATTTTGCTCTTAAGGTTTAACAATTCTTTAGCGCATAGCCTGACGAACATCGTCTTAATCTTGGGCAATCATTTTAGTTACAGTTTTAGAGTTCAAACCTTCTAATAGCATACATAAACTGGGTGTTAGTGACTAACGTTGCAAGGGAGACCGCTCCCGTGTACCCGAAGACCGCTCCCGTGAACTTGAAGACCGCTCCCGTGAACTTGAAGACCGCTCCCGTGAACCCGAAGACCGCTCCCGTGAACCCAAAGACCGCTCCCGTGAACCCGAAGACCGCTCCCGTGAACTTGAAGACCGCTCCCGTGAACTCGAAGACCGCTCCCGTGAACTCGAAGACCGTTACAGTGGGAGCAACGCGATTTTGTGAGGTGCTAAAATCTGGGACGTATATAGCTTGTTTCAGGATGCGATCGCAACTAAAAAACCAGATTTTGTTGAGAATATAGGGGTGTAATTGAGAACTAAACCCCGATCTCACTTTTTCGCGTTGCTCCCGTTACAGTTGCAATATTAGACCTCTTGCAAAAGTGCTTTTTGCACTCTTGGGGAAAAGGGTAAAAGTTAAAGGGGAAGGGGACAAAACAGAACCTTTTCCCCTTCCCCCTTTCCCTTTTCCCGACTTATGCAAGAAGTCTATTGATAACGACAGGTTAAGTATGGTGTGCAGCGAGTCGTTGGAATGCTGACGGTGTTGGAATATCTGCGAGGTGCTTACGTATCACCTCGGCACACGCACCTGGGCTTAACAACGAGGTATCGACTTCAAGATCATAGATGCCAGGGATGTGGACTTCACGTTGCCATAACTGAACCGGATGTGGCATTAACGAGTAGGCTGCATTTTCCACTTTCCCCCTCGTCTTTTGTCGCCGTTCCATAATGATTTCAATGGGGCAACGAACGCCTACGAACAAAACCGGCAATCCGTTCAAACGCCGGGCACTATCGGCCAGAATGCCCCGTGAGATTGCGTAGGCGTCATGGTGTCCAACATCAACCACGACATTCAGACCCAAGCGGCTGTGGGCAGCGATGGACTCATACATAGCGCTGTACAGAATGGGCACAAGGGGTTCGATGTCCTGGCGTTCTCCCCCTGGCCGCAGACCGATCCCAGGCAGGTATCGTGGGGGAGTCATTTGCATAAACCTATCGACACCCAAGTTCATCCACAGACCATCAAATGTCTCCTGGATTACTGCAACAATGCTTGACTTCCCCGATCGCGGGGCACCATTCAGGATGATAATCTGTCCTAGCTCCTGTGTCTGCCCCACGATCGCTCCTCGCGTCTTTAATATATAGTTAGCAATTCCACGTTAAGGCTAAAACGTTGAATCGGCAATTGAAAATGCTTCTATCTCAGCCATTGCCTAGTACTTCTTTTCAATCGGCTAAGATAATGCCACACTAAATAAATCCAAACATTAACTTTAACATTGCGCTTACCAACGACACTGAGTAAGTAATCATACCCCAAAGCAAACTTATCTCAAGTCCTATTGTTCCTTATGTAATCAAAATATGAGTATCGATAGTGGCTAGACCCCCATCATTGAAGACGTTGACTAAATCATCTTTCCCATCTGCGTTAAAATCGCCGACTAGCCATTTTTGAGTATCCCCAAACCCGCCTTGCCCAGTTGCCCATCGCTGGATAGCAAAACTCTCACCATTAGATAAGTGAATATCGATATTAGCTAGACCCCCACCATCATTGAAGACGTTGACTAAATCATCTTTCCCATCTGCGTTAAAATCGCCGACTAGCCATTTTTGAGTATCCCAAAACCCGCCTTGCCCAGTTGCCCATCGCTGGCTATCAAAACTCTCACCATTAGATAAGTGAGTATCGATACTGGCTAGACCCCCATCATTGAAGACGTTGACTAAATCATCTTTCCCATCTGCGTTAAAATCGCCGACTAGCCATTTTTGAGTATCCCAAAACCCGCCTTGCCCAGTTGCCCATCGCTGGATACCAAAACTCTCACCATTAGATAAGTGAGTATCGATACTAGCTAGACCCCCATCATTGAAGACGTTGACTAAATCATCTTTCCCATCTGCGTTAAAATCGCCGACTAGCCATTTTTGAGTATCCCAAAACCCGCCTTGCCCAGTTGCCCATCGCTGGATACCAAAACTCTCACCATTAGATAAGTGAGTATCGATACTAGCTAGACCCCCACCATCATTGAAGACGTTGACTAAATCATCTTTCCCATCTGCGTTAAAATTGCCGACTAGCCATTTTTGAGTATCCCAAAACCCGCCTTGCCCAGTTGCCCATCGCTGGATATTAAGAAAGTTTAGAGTACCACTGATAAAGTACTGCCCCAAACTGCCGTAATCCGTGTAGCCAGTTAAAAGAGGATTTTCTTTTCCTATACCATCAATTTTGAGGTAATAATTTCCAGCAACGACATTTGTTGTAATACTTGCAGATAGTAAATCTGTAGGATTAGACGATGCAATTAAGGTACCAGCAGAATTGTATAGCTCTGCCAAAATGTCTAAGTTTGGCCCTCGACTAAAAGGATTCACTATCAAGCTAATCAGACCAGTACCTGTGACAAAACTATAAAAATCTAGATCTGTATTGCGCTCAATGATGCCACTACTACTGATAGACGTACTAGAAATGGTTAGTGGCTTTGCTGTCGCAATTGTATCACCAGAATCATCGGCTCGGTAGGTGAACCCATTTTGGGTTGTAATAATTTGCAAATCATCCTCAGTATTGTTAGCAGAAGCATACTCGCCTTTACTCCACTGGGCTAGGCTCTGGTAATACGCTGATCCCATGATCGGTGCCCAACCGGTTTCTCCACTACCATGTCCTTGGTAGTATTCTTCAGCAGGGGTTATTCGTGCATCATGCTCAAGTCCCAGCGTATGACCTACTTCATGAGAGATAGTCTCAGCCGTCTCCTTCTCATCACCGTTGATCGTATTTTCATCAAAAACAAAGGCAGGAGTATCACTATTCCAGTTGAAAGAACCAACATAGGCGGTTCCTCCGGCTGCTTTACCATACCAATCGTCATAGCTACCGCCGATCGCAACACGCACCCCCCAGCGAGTATCATCACTGCCGCTCTTAATTAAATCGTTAATATCTGCTGGAGCCTGCGTTGTGACATTAACATTAAACGGGCTGAAATCCTCAGCGACACGCTGCCAGATATACTGAATTCTTTCAAGTTCAACTGAGCTAAAGGATGCTGTATTGCCGTCGAAGTCGAAGGCAGGGGTGATAATGTTAGCCGGACGTTCACTTGTGTTCCAGAGAGTACCAGAGGTGATATTGCCGTCGAAATCTAAATAAATTGTCTGATTAGCTCCTGGTAAGCTGTTAAGGAAGAAAGTTTTAGACAGGTCTAAAGAAGCTGATACTGACATGTAATTTCATCCTTAAAGGAAACCTCTATTAATTTCTCAATATCAAGCAGATAACTTTACGTATTTTGCTATGCAATCTTTACAAAAAGTTAGAATCTGCTCTCACCGATACTAGAAATATTTGCATGGGCACAGATGGCGCAGAGAAGGTAAAATTATAATTAAAAATGTTAAGAATTTTAAATAAACTAATCAATGTCCAGCATTTCTCTTGACAAAAGTAACTCTCATGTTGTCGTTATCGGTGCGGGAATAGGTGGACTGACTGCTGGAGCATTATTAGCTCATAGAGGTTACAGCGTCTTAATTTTAGATCAGGCTCTCGTACCAGGGGGTTGTGCTTCGACGTTTAAACGGCAGGGATTTACCTTTGATGTGGGCGCAACTCAGGTGGCGGGGTTGGAACCAGGGGGAATTCACCACCGCATTTTCTCAGAATTGTCAATAGATTTACCGCAAGCAACGCCTTGCGATCCTGCTTGTGCGGTATATTTACCTGGGGAAAGCACACCGATTAATGTCTGGCGCGACCAAGAGAAATGGCAAGAGGAACGACAAAAACAGTTTCCTGGTAGCGAACCGTTTTGGCAATTGATGGCAACTTTGTTTAATGCCAGTTGGGAATTTCAAGGACGCGATCCGGTGCTACCACCGCGTAATTTATGGGATTTGTGGCAACTAGCGCAAGCGGTGCGTCCCAGTACATTAATTACTGTACCCTTCACTTTGTTTACGGTAGGAGATGCTTTACGGTTATGTGGACTGGGAAATGACCAACGACTGAGAACTTTTTTAGATTTGCAATTGAAGCTATACTCCCAGGTGGATGCAGAACAAACAGCATTACTTTATGCTGCCACAGCGTTGAGTGTATCCCAACTGCCCCAAGGATTGTTTCACCTCCAGGGAAGTATGCAAGTATTAAGCGATCGCTTGGTACAATCCTTAGAAAGAGATGGCGGTAAATTGTTGATGCGCCACACTGTAGAACAAATCAAAGTAGAAAACGGCAAAGCTACTGCTGTAGTCATTAGAAATCAGAAAACTGGCGAAGTCTGGACAGAAGCCGCCGACCACATCGTTAGCAATGTCACGGTGCAAAATTTGGTGCAGTTGTTGGGACAAGCGCCATCTGGATATAAAAATCGGGTGGAAAAACTACCCCAAGCATCGGGCGCATTTGTAGTGTATTTAGGTGTAGATGCCAGCGCGATTCCGCCTGAATGCCCTCCCCACCTGCAATTTCTGTACGATGTCAATGGCCCCATTGGCGAGAATAATTCCCTGTTTGTTTCCGTCAGTCATCCTGGGGATGGCCGCGCACCGGAAGGGAAAGCGACAATTATCGCTTCTTCATTTGTCGATCCTGCACAGTGGTGGCAGACTGATGATTATGAAGGACTAAAAGAAAAGTTTACCCAAGAAGCGATCGCTCGTCTTGCCCAATACTTCTATCTCAAACCAGAAACGATTATTCATCAAGAAGCCGCAACACCGCGCACCTTTGCCCATTTCACAGCCCGCGATCGCGGTATAGTTGGCGGTATTGGTCAAAGGATTCCCACTTTTGGCCCCTTTGGGTTCGCCAATCGTACACCCATCCAGCATTTATGGTTAGTTGGTGATTCCACCCATCCCGGCGAAGGTACGGCTGGGGTGAGTTATTCGGCGCTGACGGTAGTTAGGCAAATTGAGGCGCAATAACTTATCAAATACCAGTAATTAAAAAGTCTTCCTCCCTTAGCAAGCAAGTCATACTTGTAACCGATGGCAAAGGGGACGGAAAACTGTTCAAATTAAATTATTGTTGCGAATGCTGGAGTAATGACAGACAGCGTTTTAATTCTTGGTGGACGGGGGCGGATTGGTAGCAGTGTTGCTCAGGATCTTGCTACCCATACGCAAGCTCAAATTACCATTACTGGACGTTCTGCGGAATTTGGGAAGGCTGTTAGCTTGTCTTCAGGAGGACAAGTGCAGTTTTTGGTGTTGGACTTGGCAGAAGTTGACAAGTTGCGAGATGCGATCGCAAACTCTAACTTAGTCATCCATTGTGCTGGCCCATTTCACTATCGAGACACTAATGTTCTTGAAACTTGTATTGCTCAAGGCGTTAATTATGTAGATGTCAGTGACCATCGTTCTTATACCAGCAAAGCTCTCAATTTTAGTGAAAAAGCTGCTGCCGCCGGAGTGACAGCAATTATTAATACTGGCATTTTTCCTGGTATTTCTAACAGCATGGTACGTCAAGGTGTTGAACAATTTGATAAACCAGAAAAGATCCATTTAAGTTATTTAGTTTCTGGTTCTGGCGGTGCTGGCATTACAGTGATGCGGACAACTTTTCTTGGGTTGCAGTATCCTTTTGAAACTTGGATAGATGGAAAATGGAAGATAATCAAGCCTTATAGTGAAAGAGAATTAGTTGATTTTCCACCTCCCTATGGACGCACCGGGGTTTACTGGTTTGATATGCCAGAAACCTTTACACTGCCCAAAGCTTTCCCATCAGTAAAAACTGTAATTACTAAGTTTGGCTCTGTTCCGGATTTTTATAATCATCTAACTTGGATTGCGGCACACGTTTTTCCCAAGTGGTTAATGCAGCGTCGTTACATGATTGAATTTCTGTCTCATGTCAGCCATTCAATGACAGATGTCACTAATAATTTTACTGGGATTGGTGTAGCAGTTCGTTCGGAAGTTACAGGACAAAAAGATGGTGAAACCGCCGTTTATTGTTCAACTGTAGTGCATGAAAATACAGCCGTGGCTTCTGGTTGCGGCACAGGTAGTATTGCCCAGTTATTGCTAGAACGCAAACTCAAGAAACCAGGTGTTTTTGCTGTGGAAGAAGCACTCCCAACAAATTTATTTGAAAAGGTAATGCAAAGCCGAGGGATTAAAGTTAATCATAGTTGGTTAAGGGAAAGAAAAAAACTTTAACCCAAACCCAGTAATTTTTTCCCCAAACCCCATTTCGAGTTAAAAATGCTTTACCCGAGAAGTATTGGGTAGGGACGTACAAATGTACGCCCCTACTAGTACAGCATGGCGTAAATAAACCACCCATTCCAAATCAACAAAACTCTTACGCTATATTCCTTTTGACTTTTGACTTTTGACTTCCGCCTTGCGGTACTAGATGTGAAAATTAATATACCTTGCGGTAGAAGTAAAAACTGTACCTAAACATTTAGGATGCCTGTGAGCCTGAAATATTGAACATATTTATACATAACCAGGGCTTATAACAGAACAACAGGAGGAGTTTTTCGTGCAAAAAATTCTATTAACTTTAAAACAAGCATTACGTTCAAGCTTTTTGGTTATTGGTTTAATTATTTTCATTAGCTTGTCAGGTTCTTTCATTTTTGTTCAGCAACCTAGTTATGCAACTACTCTTGAAGAATTAAAGCTAATACCTCCAGAGTATAAACCAAATTCTGAAGAAAAAATTAATCGTGCTAACGAATTTGACCCAGGTGTTGGCATTCAAGAAGAAGAACGACAAAAAGCTTATGAGCAAGCGATAAAAGATTCAAAAAACCTTACTACTATAGAGAAGACTTACGAAAGGAATTTGAAGGCAGAACAAGAACAAAATCCGCCAGAAACTTTTGGTGAAAAAGCAAAAGAAGTTATTGAAAAGGTGACAGGTAAATAGGGAATATATATCTAATCCCCAACAGCTTCCTTACTAGCGTTGGGGAGTAATATTTAAAGCCTCTTTTGGGTTTGGAGTCACAGGTTTATAAATTTAAATTTTAGGGTGTGTTATCGTTGAGAGTACAGTACCATCAACAATTTAAGGTGCGTTAGTCTTGGCATAACATACCCTATATTTGTTTTTACTCAAATTCATCTATTGTGGCGGGAACATTAGGCTTTATCTGATTAGCAATATTGCGCTCATACCATTTCATTAATGGAGTTGCACTGATGCCATGTATAATCACAGAAGCAACAATAGTAGTGTAAGTTATCCACGCAATTTGTTCGGCAGCCTCACCTTTTAAACCATTACCAAAGGCATAAGCCAGATAATATAAAGAGCCGACACCGCGAATACCAAACCATCCAATCAACCATCTAGTTCCTGGATGAAAGGTTCGGCGGTGTGATTCTACAGGGCGTTTGCCTATTGTGCTAATCCAAACTCCTACGGGTCGGATTATGAATAATAGTAAAATAATTACTAATAAAGATTGCATAGCATAGTTAAGCATTGGCTTGAATAATAATATTGATCCCAATAGTAAAATTGTTCCAACTTCCAGCAGTTTTTCAACTTGCTCAACAAATTCCAACTGTGCTAGCGGTTTTTCAGGATTTCTGTAACTGCGTTGGACAACTAATCCAGCAACAAATACTGCCAAAAATCCATAGCCATTCACCATTTCTGTTAAAGAATAAGTTATTAGAATTGTGCTGATAGCAATAAAATCTTCCATTAACTTATCGGCACGACGGCGTTTTTGAATTCTTTTTTCAATCCAAACTATAGATTTTGCAACAACAATTCCCATAACAATAGCAGCTGCGATCGCCCAAATTAAATCAACCGCAATCCAGTCTTTAAACCAGTTACCCCAGTTATCATCTTTTATTGCATGAAGACCAAAATAAACGAAGGGAAAAGCTAAAGCATCATTTAACCCACCTTCCGAAGTTAAACCAAATCTCAACTCATCTTCATCGTTTATATCGGTCAGTTGTACTTCTGATGCTAATACTGGATCGGTAGGTGCAAGAATTGCTCCTAATAAAATCGCTTCTCCCCAATTCATCCCTAAAAACAACTTACCCACAACAGCCAGAGCCAAAATTGAAATTGGCATCAGAAATACAATCAATCGCGCCGTAATGCCCCAAGTTTTCAACCTTAGAGGACGAACAATTCTTAAGCCGCAGCTAAACACAGAAATAATTACTACAAGTTCTGTTATTTTTTCCAGCACTTCGGCATTAAAAACGTCATCTCGACGAAATTGAATCAGCCCAAAGGCATAAGGGCCTAGCAAAATACCAACTACTAGATAGATAAGAGCAAAAGAAAGAGGTAAACGAGCAATCCAACCTGACCCTAATGTGACCATCAGTAGAAGTAGACCAATCACAAATAGGTCAATAATATAAATATCTACCATATAGCGAGTTATATAAAAATTAGGGGTTCCTTTGTAAGGATAGTTGTAATAGCTTGATGTTATAAATTACCTATGGGCTGATTTTCTTGAATTGGAGATTGGTGATTCACACCAGCCAGCAAATTTGTGAAGAAGAGAATATAATTTACGCAAACTCTACGATTCTTGGCGTTCTTAGCGGTTCAAGAAATTAAGCTTTTTTAGACTCTTTGCGTTAAGTTTATGTTTGTGGGAAGGTGCGTATGAAGGTGGGGAATGGGGAATAGGGAGTAGGGAGTGGGGTCAATACGGTTCGGTTAACGTTTTGATATTTTGAAGATCGCCCATAAAAAAAACCCGCTACAGCGGGTTACACAACAAACTAAGAACATTGAAAACTTGATCTAACTGGAATACCTCATCTCAGCTTCCAGTTGACGAATCAGCTGTTCGTCGCCCTTTGCTCTGGCTACTTGCAAGCGATGTTCTAGGCTTTTTTGAATATTCTCTCTGTGAGCTTCTTGTATTTTTCTGCCACTTTGTAGTCTATTTTGATTCATAGTGATTACCTTCTTTAATTTTTTGCTTTATGTCTTGCATTCTTAACATAACACAAATTTTGTAGCTGTTGCTACAGAATTTTCTAACTTAATATATATTTTAGCAAAAAGATGCCTAAGAAGCAGGCAAGTCAACAACCACTCCTAACTTTACTAAGCGATTTCGGCGATCGCGATGTTTATGTAGGCATAATGAAGGGTGTTATAGCCCAAATCAACCCCAGACTGAGGGTAGTAGACTTAACGCACCAAATCCCGCCGCAAGACATAGCCGCAGCCAGATTTTCTCTGATGAATGCTTATGCCTATTTCCCAGTGGGGACAGTTCATGTGGCAGTAGTAGATCCGGGTGTGGGAAGCAAGCGACGAGCGATCGCAGTAGAATTTGCTCAAGGGTTTCTGGTAGGGCCAGATAATGGTATCTTTAGCGGGGTACTTAGTCAAAGTCCAGCGATCGCAGCCGTTGAACTTACAAATCTTAACTATTGGCGAACTCCTCAACCAAGCAAGACTTTTCACGGTAGAGATATTTTTGCACCAGTGGGAGCTAATCTTGCTAGTGGTGTGTCTCTCAAACAGCTAGGACGAGAAATTGATCCAGCAAGTTTGGTAAAACTGGATATAGGCGAGTGCAAGCAAACAACCACTGGTGTAGTGGGTTGCATTCAATATATTGACCACTTTGGCAACTTAGTCAGTAACATTGCAGGGAGTTACGTACAAGGCAAAACTTGGTCTGTGCAAGCTGCTGGGTTGACTATACCAGGCTGTGAAACTTACAGTGATGTCAAGGTGGGAGAGATAATAGCTTTAGTTGGCAGTCACGGCTGGGTAGAAATTGCCATTAATAGCGGCAATGCTCACTCAAAGTTGCAGTTAAATTCGCAAGAAACGGTTCAAGTTGTACTAACTTCTGAATTCTGAATTTTGCTGTAATTAAACAACCACAAAATTGTTTTCGGTTAGTGAAACTCCACCAAATAGTTGTGCAAATTGTATTTGAGTAAAACTACCCCCACTACCATCTCGGTCAAAGTACAGCGCACCTGTGGTGAAGTCATAGATAAATCGTTGAGCGCAAGTGGTTGCAGATGTTCCAATCGTAAATTGACTTGCCTTAAGTGAACCGATTGATAATCTGCAATCAAAACCAGCAGCCGATACTTGAATAAGTTCATTGGTAGCGTTGAAGCCATAAAGACTATCAATACCTTCATTGAAACTATTAAAAACAAAGGTATCAGTACCAGATCCTCCAATTAGGGTGTCATTCCCAGTACCACCGTTGAGGGTGTTATTGCCTAACGCAGCAGAGGCACTAAGAGAATCATTACCATCCCCTCCAGAAAGTACGTTATTGCCTGTTGAATTGTCAATACTCAACGTATCATTACCAGCGCCACCGTCGAGGGTGTTATTGCCGGATGCCTCACGATACACTTCTGGGAGGCCGCCGTTGTATCCGTAACCGCCAGAGGCACTAAGAGAATCATTGTCATCGCCTCCAGAGAGTAGGTTATTACCTGTTGAATAGCCAATATCCAACGTATCCTTACCATCGCCTCCAGAGAGTAGGTTATTTCCTGTTGAATAGTCAATATCTAACCTATCATTACCAGCGCCACCGTTGAGGGTGTTATTGCCAGGAACAATGTCATAATATCTACCCTGCTCTATCTGGAAGAAGCCATAACTAAACAGAGAATCGTTACCATCGTCACCATTGAGCAAGTTATTGCCTGATGAAGAATTAGCATACAAACGATCATCACCAGCGCCACCGTTGAGGGTGTTATTACCTTCGGAGGGAATAAGGTATGGACCACTATCGCCTACCAATAGATAACTGGTGTCAAGAGTATCGTCACCAGCGTCACCATTAAGCAGGTTATCGCCTTCTGAACCCTGAACACTCAAGTCATCATCACCAGCGCCACCGTTGAGGGTGTTATTGGCTGATGAAGTATATGGTCTAAAGCCGAAGGCGTCGGGGTCATATTGATACCCACCGATTGAGAAATTATCATTGCCATCGCCACCAACGAACAGTTTACCCTTGGTTTCAATAATATTTGCCATAAATTTTACCTAACTCAATCAATTCTTTCACTACTTTTGCAGTCAATTCAATTCTCAAGTTGCTGTTAGTGCTGTTTGAAATCAAGCTTGAATGCTGGAGAGGATGTCTGGCACTCCAGAAGTTTACTTTCCCTCTATTTTTATCTCTGGCTTAATCAGGCGAGTTTTATGCAAAAGTGAATTATTTTTATAAGACTTTACATTTTGACTTGCTCAATTTCTTACTGAGAAATCCGGGTAGCAAGTCAGGTTAACGGCAAAAGAATACATCTTGAAACGCGATCGCCCTACCCGCCTGCTCTTAGGAGAAACAAAGCATAGCTTTGGCGGGGTAGGGTGCAATGACTACGGGAATCAGAACTAATTACCCGGACATAATATAAAAGAATGTTGCAAACGATATTCTTTAACTATGTTCATCCCAAGCTACGGGAAAAGAGTAATCTGAAATCGCCGATAAATCACGATTTTCGCTGCGAGTTTCTTCATCCAGAACTTTCACGACTTTGTTATAAATATCTTGTGCTTGTTGTGGGGAATCTCCGATACTGGTTAATCCCAACTTGCCAAACTGCGAAAGGCAACCCATCAGATGAAACACTGTACCCGTTTCTGTACCACTGTCAAAGTGCAGTCTGTGATGAGCAATGATATCCATCAAATCATTAGGTAATAATCCTTGATAGCGCTCTTTTTGCAGATTATCAGTGGCAATGTAGTATTTTGGACGGCCTTGCTGACTATAAAATAATCCTGTGGAAAGGTCATAGCGACCGTTCGTTAATAATTTCAAGGTCATGAATGGATGAGTTGTACCGCCTTTACGCAGGTTAATTTCGATCGCCTGAATATCCCACTCACCGTTACCCTGATCAACGGCGATAAAATCTACACCAAATCGCTCTAAAGTGCCTTTTTCTGCTAACTTTCTGCCAACTTGTAACCCCAATTGCTGTAATTGCAATCGATATCTTTCATCAGCCGGAAAGCTACAACCAAGATAAATCTGACCGTCTGGGCCTCCAAGAATTTGGTCGTGGGTTGAAAGGATTTCCACTTCGCCTGTGGGTGTGATCCGTCCTTGAACACTGGGCGATCGCTTAATTTCACCTTCCACAAATGCTTCGCTAATTGCCCCCAACTCAGGGATTCTTCCCGAAAAATTATCCCAAGTCTCAAGTTTTGCTTGAAAGCGCATTGTTGAAAAGCGATCGCTAATTGCTGCTACCCTTTCGACATGAGTACCTTTACCCGGTGCTAGATTCTCAATTGGTCTAAGATCCAACAGTGCATTTCCCTCTCCCGAAATGCCTTCGTTGAGTTTTACCACTACCCGTTTTAATGTCGGTTGTCGTTCCCACAAATCACTGGTAGCTTCTGCTAAATCTGTGTGGTTCCAAATTTTTTCGCTACCATCTGGATGGGGTACTCCACTTTCCTTGAAGATTTGCCGACTGCCACTTTTTGTCCCCCAAATCTGTAAATCTGGTGCGGCAGCATACAAAGGTACACCCAATTTTACAGACAACTCGCCTTCCCAGTGCGAAGAGTTGTAGCAAATCATAAATGATTTATCTAGCCTCAAAGCTTGATGAATCCGCTTTAACAGGCGGGGACGTTCTAAAATCTTTTGACTCAGGGGTTTAAGCGAGGAATCGTAAGTAGAAAGTAGCAGCAAGCGATTGCGAGCATGAGAAAACGGAATTCCTGGCAACAATTGCAAGTAATAATCAATGATACTAGGATGCAACGGTACTGATGTTACATAAACCAGCCGAGTCCGGGGATTCTGCAACCGAATTAAAGAAAATAGTAATCTTTCTTCATAATGTTCGCAGCCTTCGATCTTTTGGAGTTCGCGCTGGTCGATACTCAAGGAGGGAATAATTAAAATATCCGCTTCATTATTATCAAATGACTCGCTCGTTTTCCAGCGATCGCTCAGGGTTAATTGTAAGTGGTGAAACTTTTCAACCTGCTCTGACTCAGAAATATTTAGTATTGCCATAACCCTACCCTCTAATAATCTCAATGTAGCGCACCATGAAGGCTTTTGGACTATTATGCAAACTAGTCGTCAGATACCTTTTAGTCTGCAACAAGGCAACTATGCAGATATCAGTCTAAATAAATATTAACATTAACAAAAATAGATGGTATTGAGGTAAGTATTTTTGTAACCACTAAGTGATAAAATATAAATCTTGATTTTCATTTAGCGAAAATGGCTTAATTATTCAGGCGCAATAAATAACTATTGATTATAGACTAATTCAGTAACTCTAATTGATTAAATTTATTTTACGTCTTAAGGTTGAGCAAATTGCAGCTTGTTTTACGTCTATGGAGTGATAAAGTATAGCGACATAATAGTTAACTTAAAAGCACATGAGAAGCAGAAATTCTTCATTGCATGAGAGTTATGTACTTGTTTTTCGTGGTCAAGTGAATAGTGTGTGTCAGGTGTGAGGATAAATAATGTCAGCCGCGTACAATTGCCAGTCATAAGTACGTTTGGTAAGCATCGAGTGGATAAATGCCTAAAGTTGCAAATGGCTAGTGGGAGCCAAAGCAAAAATTAAACCTTGGGTTGAAGTTTCGATCCAAGGTTTACTTTTGAAATGGAGAGTAGATGATTGGAAACGGCTTTTCCCAATATCCAATTACATTCAATCAATATTAAACTAGCGAGACAAAACCTATGGCTAAATCAAAAGAGAAAAAAGACCCAAAAGAGCAAAAATTACAACCGCCACAGCAGCAAGAAACACCAGGTGTTGAATCAGAAATGACGCCAAAACCCAAAGCAGATGATGCCCAGTATCGGGGTAGTGGTAAGTTACAAGATAAAGTGGCATTGATTACAGGTGCAGATAGTGGTATTGGTCGTGCTGTAGCGATCGCATTTGCTAAAGAAGGTGCAGATGTAGCGATTCTTTACCTCAATGAACACGACGATGCCAAAGAAACAAAACAATTGGTAGAAAAACAAGGGCGTCGTGCAGTAACCATTGCAGGTGATATTGGCAATGAAACTTTTTGTCAGCAAGCGATCCAACAAACAGTTGGTGAGTTTGGGAAACTGGATATTCTCATCAACAACGCCGCCGAACAACATCCAAAAGAAAGTATCGAAGAAATCACCGAAGAACAACTAGAGCGAACTTTTCGCACTAATATATTCTCGATGTTTTTCATGACTAAAGCTGCACTCAAGCATTTACAAGCAGGCAGTTCTATCATCAATACTACATCAGTAACAGCTTATAAAGGTAGCCCACAGTTACTAGATTATTCCTCTACAAAAGGTGCGATCGTTGCTTTTACTCGTTCCTTATCAAAAAATTTAGTATCCAAAGGAATTCGCGTTAATGCTGTTGCGCCAGGGCCAATTTGGACACCTTTAATTCCCTCAACTTTCCCCGAAGATAAAGTTGAAACTTTTGGGAAACAAGTACCAATGCAACGAGCCGGACAACCAGAAGAAGTTGCTCCTAGCTATGTATATTTAGCCTCTGATGATGCTTCTTATGTCTCTGGACAAGTGTTACATGTCAATGGTGGAGATGTTGTCAATGGCTAAGTGAAATAGTTAAGAGTTAGGAGTTTGGAGTTATAACCAATATATTCTTAATTTATAACTCTTAACTTTCAACTCCTAACTTTCAACTTCTAGCTCTCAGATTCTAACTCTACCCTAATGGTCTTCCATTGGAGGGATGAGGAAATGCGGGAATATTGATAGTCTATCTAGCAGCAAACATTTAAGAAATAATAAGTACGTCTATGGCATCTCCTACACCATTGAATGGCACAGAACTAGTAGATTGTGCTAGAGCAAATGCCCAGCAAGGAATTGAAACTGCTGCTTATCAATGTGGCTATGGTCAAGACCTCAACAAATTTGCCAAAGAACTTAGACAAGCTTGTGAAGACATGAATTTACAAGTAAAAGAACTTAGTGGATTGATTACTGACCAGGACATGATACTGCAATTAGGTACTGGCGAAATTGTTGCCCCAGATACAGAATCAGAATTGTAAAAGTTAGTCATTTGGACTTTATTCTTCACTAATGACCAATAACTCTTTTCATAAGTTTAAAATTACCCGTGCCAAATTGAAGTAAATTAAAACGCCCAGGACATCAACTGCTGTGGTAATGAATGGTGCTGACATTAATGCCGGATCTAAACGGAGATAGCGGAATAGAAACGGCAATGCGGAACCGGAGATAGAAGCTAAAAGAGAAATAGCTACTAGACTAGTGCCGACAGCGATCGCAACCTCTAATCGTCCTTGCAGAAAATAAGCCCAGACAGTAGCGATCGTGCCTAACATTCCTCCTAATAATGCTCCTGCGATCGCCTCCCGACCAATTACTTGCAATACACCAAGCGATCGGATCTCATCGGTATTCATCCCGCGAATCACCACTGTAGAAGACTGAGCACCTACGTTACCACCAGTACCAGTCAGCAAAGGGATAAATGCTGTTAATGTCACCACTTTTGCTAAAAGGTCTTCTTGCGACTTAATAATCGTTCCTGTAATGGTATTGGTTACAAGTAACACCAACAACCATACAACCCGCTTCCGAGCAATTTCCAGTAAATTCATCTGAAAATAGTTGTCGCCCCCAGACTGCACACCACCACCCAAGGCGTAGATATCTTCGGTGGTTTCGCGTTGCAAAATATCAATTACATCATCGACGGTGACAATACCTACTAGACGCTGTTCTCGATCTACCACAGGCACAGCTAGAAAGTCATATCTTTGGATTAATCTGGCAACTTCTTCTTGGTCTGTATCAGTGTGGACAAACACCACATCACGGGTCATAATTTCGCCAATAACTTGCTCAGGCTGAGAAGTCACCAACTCCCGCAACGATACAATCCCCGTTAAGCGCCTTTCAGCATCCATGACATAAAGATAATAAATCATCTCACTAGCATTAGCTAAGTTGCGAATTCGCTCTAGAGCTTGAGATACTGTAAAGTTTTCCTTTAGTGAAATTAACTCTAGCGTCATAATTCGCCCAGCAGTATCAGCTTCATAACCCAATAGTTGGGCTGTAGCTTGGCGTTCTGCTGGACTAAGTTGTTCTAGCAGACGATTAACGACTTTTGCCGGTAATTCGTCAAATAACCTAGCTCGGTCATCCGGCGACATTTGATCGACAATATCACGGACTTCCTGACTTTTAAGTTCCTCAATTAAGCGTTCTTGAACACTGTAGTCGAGATATTCATAAACCTCGATAGCCTCATCCTTAGAAAGCAAGCGAAAAGCCAAAGCGTGCATCGCTTCTGGCAAACCCTCAATCGCCTCGGCAATATCCGCAGGCTGCACAGGTACGAGAATAGCTTTTGCTCCCTGCAAGTCTCCTGCTTCTAGGAGCATTTGCAGCTGAGTCCGCACTAAATCTCGCAATTCCCTGCGTGAGACATTCTGGATGGTAGAGTTAAAATTGTTGATCTCAGTCAAAGTCTACTTTCCTCAGCCAGTTTGAACAAGGTTGCTGCCCTTAGTCTAGGGGAAAGTGGGAATGTACAGGGTTAAACTTGTGATTTTCTGACTTTAAATAAATTGAAAACTTTTGTAAATAAGTAAATAATCAAGCTTTCAGACGCTGATAATTCCTTACGTTCAGCGCACTCTGTAGAGGATCGTGCTACGCGCAAAGCACACGCTGCGCGAATGTAGAGAAGTTGTCGTGTAACTATTTTCTGGATACACCGACAACAGGTTTACTCGAAAAGTACGATAATCTCTAATTCCAGCAGATTGTATTCTCTAGCTTAAATACATGACTGGTGAGGCTTTTGCAAAACTTTTTGCTTCACTCGCTATTACTACTAAGCTAAAACACATCTAATTTCAATACTTGTCGGGTTTTGGGTAAAAGGGAAAGGGAAAAGGGATAGAAAAAATCTTTAACCTTTTTCCTAAACCCAATTCCGAGTTAAAAATACAAAACCCGAGCAGTATTGCATCTAATTTACATATCAAAATTTTATCAATATCTTGTGGGTAGGCATCTTGCCTGCCCTTATTATGCAACTTGAATGTTGATTAGCTTATTCTTTGCTGGATCTTCTAATAAGGATATGAATTAACACTCAATATGAAGCATAGATAAATAATACTTTTTCAAATCTTTAAATATTAAAAGCCTTCTTTATCCAAATTTTATGTAATTAATAACTATGTAAAGGCTAAACAAAAACTTCATCCGGTAGATCAGTAATTTTTATTTAAAAATTATCGAAACTTTTATATTCCTTTAAAAAAGATAAATCAATATGAATCTTTAAACAAGGTTCCATAAAGAAGATAGACATAACCCCTAAACTATTGTCAAATGGTAAATTAATTGATTCAATGAAAATACTTAAGTAATAATATGTAAAGATATTATTTTAGCTACTTAGATATGTATCTGCCCCGATTGGGGTTGCTTCACCTCAACTTCATGCACCTGCATATTATTGAGATTAGAAGCTCTCAAGAGAGGTGATTTATAATTTTTGATTAAACTCACCAAACTTATATTTACATCCATCAAAAGTTAGAAAATTGTCAAAACAAAACAAAGATTATAAGGGCTAATACACCCTTGAAGCAATCTTTAGTATTTTTTGTCATACACATTTTTATATATATTTGCTTTTAAGGAAGATAAAGCAATATCTGTCACTTTATACTGTTTTGAATTTAATACAAATAAACAGCATAGATAAGCAAAGTAACACAATATTAGACACACAAAAATGTATTAGTAACTGAATGGAATAGTATCGAGATTAAGGAATATATTAATCAGTTGTTTGCTGCTTTTTCGTGAATAAATTAACACCTAAAAAGCTACATATTTTTGGAAAATGTTCAATATAAAACTGATTATTGAACATTGATTATGGAATTACTTTTAGTACTATTGTGAGGCATATATCTCAATGACTGATTCACAAAATCAACTATTGTCAACATCTCTAAGTCCAATAACTCCTCAATCATCTCTACAAAGCATTGATCGCGTATTATCTCAAGGGAATGGACTCAAAGCAGAGTATTACGACAACATCGACTTCACCAACTTGAAGCAAACTCGCACAGATCCGACAGTTAACTTTAACTGGGGTGAGGGGTCTCCAGATCCATCCATCGGTGCAGATACCTTCTCAGTGCGTTGGACGGGTCAGGTAGAAGCCAAGTACAGCGAGACTTACAACTTCTACACCACAAGTGATGATGGTGTGCGACTGTGGGTGAATGGTCAGCAAATCATTAATAAATTTGTTAATCAATCTGCTACAGAATACAGTGGCGCGATCGCACTAGTTGCAGGTCAGAAGTACGATATTAAACTTGAGTACTACGAAAATAAATACGATGCAGTTTCTCAACTGTCTTGGTCAAGTTCCTCTCAGACCAAAGAAATCATTCCTCAGTCGCAACTGTATAGTAATGTCACCACAGTTGGTAATGGTAACGGACTCAAAGCAGAGTACTACGACAACATCGACTTCACCAACTTGAAGCAAACTCGCACAGATGCGACAGTTAACTTTAACTGGGGTGCTGGTTCTCCAGATCCATCCATCGGTGCAGATACCTTCTCAGTGCGTTGGACGGGTCAGGTAGAAGCCAAGTACAGCGAGACTTACAACTTCTACACCACAAGTGATGATGGTGTGCGGGTGTGGGTGAATGGTCAGCAAATCATCAATAAATTTGTCAATCAATCTGCTACAGAATACAGTGGCGCGATCGCACTAGTTGCAGGTCAGAAGTACGATATTAAACTTGAGTACTACGAAAATAAATACGATGCAGTTGCTCAACTGTCTTGGTCAAGTTCCTCTCAGACCAAAGAAATCATTCCTCAGTCGCAACTGTATAGTAATGTCACCACAGTTGGTAATGGTAACGGACTCAAAGCAGAGTACTACGACAACATCGACTTCACCAACTTGAAGCAAACTCGCACAGATGCGACAGTTAACTTTAACTGGGGTGCTGGTTCTCCAGATCCATCCATCGGTGCAGATACCTTCTCAGTGCGTTGGACGGGTCAGGTAGAAGCCAAGTACAGCGAGACTTACAACTTCTACACCACAAGTGATGATGGTGTGCGGCTGTGGGTGAATGGTCAGCAAATCATCAATAAATTTGTCAATCAATCTGCTACAGAATACAGTGGCGCGATCGCACTAGTTGCAGGTCAGAAGTACGATATTAAACTTGAGTACTACGAAAATAAATATGATGCAGTTGCTCAACTGTCTTGGTCAAGTTCCTCTCAGACCAAGGAAATCATTCCTCAGTCACAACTATATTCACCAAATATTCAGACCGTTATCACATTAGGATCATCTTCCATGACTGTCAACGAAGGTGCTGGTAGTGTAAGCATAACGTTGTTAAGAACTGGTGATTTAAGCAGCACATCTTCAGTCAAGTATGCAACCTTAGCTGGTAGTGCAACAGCAGGAGTTGACTACGGAAGTGAAGGCACCGAAAGCGCTGGAACAGTTATTTTTGCACCAGGACAAAACAGTAGACAGATATCCATTCCAATCAATGACGATTCTTTAGTAGAAACAGATGAAACCTTTAGTTTTGTCATCGATCAGACAGAGGGAGCAACATTAGGACTTCAAAGAACTCTGGGAATTACGATTCAAGATAACGATCGCTCTAGCCTCGATTTCAGTAAGCCAGTAGTTAATGAGGATGACGGTACTGCTACGGTGACAGTTACACGGGGTAACACTTTGGGGGCTGCTAGCCTAGACTACATAACCGTGGATGGGACTGCTAAAGCTGGATCTGACTACCAGGCTGTATCTGGAACCTTGTCCTTTGCAGCAGGACAAGCCAGCAAGACCATTTCTATAGTCCTTAAGAATGACACCGTTGGGGAAGTAAATGAAACATTTACTTTGAAGTTCAGTAACGCAGTTGGAGTACAGTTAAATACTCAACAGACAACTATCACAATTATTGATGATGACGCTGGTAACTTTGCTTTAGAGACAGTAGCTTCTGGTTTGAATCAGCCTACAGCTTTTGACTGGACATCTGACGGTAAGAGCATGTTCATTGCCCAGAAAAATGGGGTAGTGCGAGTCTTGAACAACGGCACTTTATTATCAACACCATTCATCAATATCTCTGGACAGGTTAATGATACGCGCGATCGCGGTCTTTTAGGAATTGCCGTACATCCAGATTTTGGCAAAGCCACAAACCCCAAAAATTACGTTTACCTGTTGTATACCTACGATCCACCAGAAACCAATCCCAACAACTCTAAAAACAATCCCAATAGCACATTAGACAATCCCGATCAGAATGGGAATCGGACTGCACGGCTAATTAGGGTAGAAGCTGACCCCAAGACTAATTACACTACTGCTATTGCTGGTAGTGAAGTTGTACTGCTAGGTACTAATGGCACTTGGGAAAATATTAGCCACCCAGATGGAAATAGCACAAATGTCTCACTTGGCTTGGCACCATCAGGAATTCTCAACAAAGATACTGGTAAGCCATTTACCAGCTTACAAGATTATCTCAATAATCTCGATAAAGTCCAAAATGTCCAAAACTTTATAGCTAACGATAGTGAATCTCACTCAGTTGGTTCTGTGCGCTTTGGCACTGATGGTTCTCTGTTTGTGAGCTTAGGAGATGGTACTTCTTACAATGGGATAGATCCGCGAGCAATTCGTGTTCAGGATGTCAATAATCTGTCTGGCAAGATCCTGCGGATTGATGCGATTACTGGTCAAGGCTTATCAAGTAATCCTTTTTATAACGGCGATCCTGATAGCAATCGTTCCAAAGTTTATAACTTAGGTTTGCGTAACCCCTTCCGTTTCACAATTGATAAAAACACCAATACCCCCATAATTGGTGATGTTGGCTTCGATTCTTACGAAGAGGTCAATATCGGAAAACCAGGAGCTAACTTTGGCTGGCCATTCTATGAAGGTGGCCTTGATACAAATGGCAATATCGTCAATCTGCAACAACCAAAGTATTCTAGCTTAGATGCAGCGAAAGCCTTCTATAGTAGTGGTAAACCTGTTACAGCACCGGCTTACACTTATAAACATTTTGGTTCTAATTCCATCGTCTTGGGTGACTTTTACACAGGCAATACTTTTCCTTCAATCTATCAAGATGCATTATTCGTTGGTGATTTCAGTCAAGGAACTATCGATGCTTTGAAATTTGATAGTCAGGGGAAACTTATCTCAGTTAAGCGGTTTGCTTCTCAAGCAGACAGGCCAAATTTAGGAGTCCCTACACAAATCACCACTGGAAAGGATGGTAATCTGTACTATGCAAACTTGACCGGGGGTGAGATTGATCGCTTCCGACCTGTTTAGAGTCTTACTTGTCAATGCGTAAGTTATGGGTTTGATTGTAAATAAAATGGTTTAATTCGCCTACGTATGGACGTAGCGTCACTTTCAGTCGGGGTTTAAATCCCCGTCTGAAAATGTCTTGGATTTTGAATTTTGAAGTTACTTTCAGCGTCAGGGTGTAGGTTTTAAGCAACTTCTTTAGGTAACATTTTTATTTCTACTTTTTGATTTAAAGCTGCTGCAATCCGAGCTAACATAGACAAAGAATGTCCCTGATAGTCAGCATCTTCTAATCGAGCAATAACTGACTGGGTAGTACCGACTTTTGCGGCTAGTTGTTGCTGGGTTAGTCCCTCCTGTTTGCGTGCATCGTAGATGATTTGAGATACTTGAGCATTTATTGATGATTCTCTAACCATCTCTTGTAATTCTGGATCTTCTTTCATCATTCTTTTAATAATTTTCAGTGCATCATCAGTTTTCTTCATCTGTTTCGTCCTCTGCTTGAATATAAGTATGAACTTTTGAATTGAGTATGAATAAATTTTTGTATGTTAATGCTAAATCAATTTCTCGATCTGGAACTTGGTTATCCTCTTTAATGATGGCATGGGCTAAAATCACTACGTTTTGACCATGAAAAAAATACAGAATTCTATACTGTACTTTAACGTGCTTGGCTCTTAGTTCATAAATACCATCACGTACAAAATCTGCGGCGGGTCGTCTTAATTCAAAACCATACTGAGCTAATTGCTCAATTCTGGCGATGCAGTTCGCATATCCCTTACGATCTTGTTTGAGTAATTTGTTTAGCCAGTTTAAGACTGGAACTTCTCCTCTATCATCCTGAAAGAAAATAATTCGTGTTTCTGGCATTGTCTGGGATAAAGTTACGCATATTAGAAACTTTATCGCAAAAATGCGATTTTAGTGAGTGGGCAACACAGCCAGGGCTGGTAGCAATGTAGGCAATACTGCGTAGGTTTTAAAGATTTGTAAGTTGGATTGAACATTTATGTTACCCAACAAAGCCTTTGATTTTTAAGGCAAAACCTACGCAGTATTGGCAGTGTAGGTCATGCCTTCAGAAAGCTCCGTTCGAGCCAATGGGCTAGTTATGTACTTAACAGTTATCAGTGAACAGTCAGACAACTATTTACTGATTTTGCTTAAGATAACTTTGTTAAAAATCCCAACAATTTTTTAGTATTTGATGTCAGTAGAGTTCGACGATAAGCATCAGCAGCTTTTTTAATCGCTTCGGCTTGAGTGGGGTAAGGATGAATTACACTGCTTAACTTACTCAAACCGATTTTATTCACCATTGCCGTAGTTACTTCTGAAATCATCTCACCCGCGTGACTAGCGACAATAGTTGCACCGATAATTTCATCAGACCCCTTTTTATGGTGGATTTTGAGAAATCCTGACTCTTCACCATCTGCGATCGCTCGGTCTACACTACTAAAAGGTATGTTAATTGTCGTCACCTCAATACCTAATTTCTTAGCCTCGTGTTCGTATAATCCGACATGGGCAATTTCTGGGTCAGTATAAGTTACCCACGGCATCACCAGACTACTGAGTTTGGAGCGTCCAATGCCAAAGGGAGAAAACAGCGTATTTTTAATCACAATTCGCGCCGCAGCATCAGCAGCATGGGTAAACTTCCAGTTCATGCAGATATCGCCAGCTGCATAAATTTTGGGATTGGTCGTCTGAAGATAATCATTTACCTTCACACCTTGGCGCAAGTCATATTCTACACCCACTGCTTCTAAATTCAGACCTTCAACATTTGGCGATCGCCCCGCACCGACTAAAATTTCATCTACTGTCACCGAATCTCGATGACCATTGGAGGAAAAGTAAAGCCGTTTCCCCTCGGTGACAGTTACCACTTCTTCCAACTTGGAATTTAGCACCACGCGAATTCCTTCGCTAATCAAAACCTTTTGGAGAATTTTAGCAGCCTCTGCATCTTCTTTATTTAGAAGATGAGAACCGCTATGGAAAAGTACTACCTCAGAACCTAAGCGCCGGAAAGCTTGCGCTAATTCGCAACCAATGGGGCCACCACCAATCACCGCTAAACGTTCCGGTCGTTGAATCAGAGAAAAAACCGTCTCATTAGTTAGATAACCCGCCTTTTCAATTCCCGGAATCGCCAATTGTGCAGCTCTTGCGCCTGTTGCAATTACAGCTTTTTTAAACCGGAGAGTCTTGTCGCCAACTTCCACCGTATTTTTAGTTGCAAATCGCCCGCTACCCAAAAAGACATCGACACCCAACTTTTGAAACCGTTCCGCCGAGTCATTAGGGCTGATACCAGCTCTTATCCGCCGCATTCTTGCCATGACTTTGGGAAAATCAATATCAATATTATGTTGGGGAATATTAACACCCAAGTTTTGAGCATCCCAAATTTCGCCAACAACGCGAGCAGACCGAATAATAGTTTTAGATGGTACGCAACCAACATTTAAGCAATCTCCACCCATGAGATGCTTTTCAATTATTGCCACTTTTAAACCCAAATCCAGACCCGCCGCACCCGCAGCCACTACTAATCCCGCCGTACCAGCACCAATTACTACCAAATCGTAAACATCTGCGGGTTGAGGATTAACCCAATTTGGCGGATGAACGTAAGACACCAACTTTTGGTTATACTCATCCGTTGGGCGAACTGTAACTCTCTCTAAATCTGAATTGGTCATTGACGAAACCTCTTTTAAGAATTGAAAATACTAAAGTCAGCTGCCTTTTGGGAGTATTCAAAATTCAAAATTAAGAATCCCAATGAATTTAGGCGGCTCAGTCTTTTATTTTTTATGCTTGTTTAATAAGGAATACAGCCTTTGAATTGTTTTGTCCGTTTGGGAATTGACAGATACAATTGAAGCTTTCCTGTATAAACATTTCAACAATTGTAGGACTTACGCACACTCTACGAATTCTCGGCGCTCTTGGCGTCTTGGCGGTTCGAGAAATTAAGCTTTTTAGCAATTTTTGCGTAAGTCCTAAATTGATAATTTAGAGCAATTTGCAGTTGAATAGACCACAGTAAAAATGTACAATTTGTGCGCCCTTATAATTCCTCTTCTAACGCTTTACGTGCAATCCGGGTGACATAAACTGTCACAGCTACTGTAGCAATCAAACCCAAGATGCGAATTGCCCATTGTAAAGTTGGGTTGGTAGGTTGAGCTTCAGTACCAATCATGGCCAGATTACCTGCAAGGGAACCAATATAAACGTACATAATGGTTCCGGGAATCATACCTACAGAGCCGATGAAGTAATCTTTAAGTGAAACTCCCGTGATACCAAAAGCATAGTTTAATAAATTGAAAGGAAATATTGGGGACAATCGCGTTAACAAAACAATTTTTAATCCTTCTCTACCAACCGCTTGGTCAATGGCGGCAAATTTTTTGTTATCTGCGATTTTCCGAGCAACCCAGCCCCTTGCTAAATAACGTCCTACAAGGAAAGCAGCAGTAGCGCCAAGGGTTGCACCGATAAATACGTAGAGAGAACCCCAAACTGCACCAAAAATTACACCAGCCCCCAAGGTGAGAATAGAACCTGGGAAAAAAGCGACGCTAGCGATAATGTAAAGAGCAATAAAAGCTATGGCTCCCAGCGCACCCAGGCTATCAATCCACTGCAACGAGTCCCGTAAAATGGCTTGGGGATTGAAAGAATTTAGATTTGCAGATTCTTGTGCCAAAGCTGGGTCTGTGTTGAATGCCAAAGCACTCGCCAATATTAGTAATATTAATACACTTAAGCTAAAAAACTTCTGTAAGTTTCTGGTATTAATACTTTTAAATATCTGAATTATTGTTAATTTTGTCATGGGTTGTTATTTTTTCTAATGCCACACTCTGAGCTAATGCTTTTTGAGCAACTTTTGTGGTATACACAGTCACAGCAACGGTAGCAATTAACCCAATTACTCGCATTACCCATTGCCAGACTTGAGTTTCTGGAGTAGTTGGTTGATAAGAGGTGTTAATCATGGCAAGATTACCAGCTAACGAACCAATATAAACGTACATCACAGTACCAGGAATAATTCCAAAGGAACCCAATATATAGTCTTTGAGAGAAACCTGTGTTACTCCAAAAGCATAATTCAATAAATTGAAGGGAAAAATGGGACTGAGGCGAGTCAACAAGACAATTTTCCATCCCTCTTTGGCAACTGCTAAATCAATCGCTTGAAATTTAGGATGTTTTTCCATTTGTCGGGAAACCCAATCCCGTGAAAGGTAGCGTCCAATGATAAAAGCCAAGGTTGCTCCAATTGTTGCAGCAATTAGCACATATATTGATCCCCAAAATACTCCAAACAGACAACCGCCTTTGAGCGTTAGGAGGAAACCGGGTATAAACAGTAATGTTGCCAAGTTGTAAATGACTATGTAAGCAATAGGCCCTAAAACGCCAAGACTCTCAACCCAAATCACTGAGGTTTGTAAAAGTCCCTGAAAGTTGAATTGTTTAGCGACAATTATGAGAGTGACAATTAGGCAACTTAAGAGTAGTAGTTTGAGTTTGGAATTTAACAAACGCTTCTTCATTTTTATAAGTTTGACCTTCTGAGGCTCAACTTTGACCTTCTGAGGCTCAACTTTGACCTTCTGAGGCTCAACTTTGACCTTCTGAGGCTCAACTTTGACCTTCTGAGGCTCAACTTTGACCTTCTGAGGCTCAACTTTGACCTTCTGAGGCTCAACTTTGACCTTCTGAGGCTCGACGTTGATCTTCTGAGGCTCGACGTTGACCTTCTGAGGCTCGACGTTGACCTTCTGAGGCTCATATTTTGAAACTTATACCAATTCAATTAATGATTGCAACACATCCTTGGGTGAAGAAGACGCGATGAATCGCGTCTCTACAAATGGTCTATTTGTCGCATTCTTCTTTCCAATTGGTATTACACGTAAAATCTAATGTCCCTAAGATATATTACTTGTATGAGAAACAGCTTAAATTCTCTTAAATTTTTCTCGGCGATACCAGCGACAAATTCGCTCAGGTGAAACGCCGAGCAAATAAGCAATAATTACTATTTGATTAAGCAGCGTGGTTTTAAACACTCCCTTTTGTAACCATCTACGGGCTGAGGTAACAACTGATGTGGGAATAATTACAATCCGTCCGATGCGTTTTAAACGGCGCATGAGTTCAAAGTCTTCCATGATAGGCAATTCAGGAAAACCGCCAATTTGCTGAAATACTGCTTTTGTTAAAAAAATTGCTTGGTCGCCATAAGGCATTTGGTAAAAATGCGATCGCACATTTATTCCCCACTCTACCCATCGTAAACTTAAAAGTGATGCATCAATCCGTAAGTTAAATGCACCAGCTACAGTCTCAGGCTGTTGTAGAGCTATGCGAACCATGTCATCAAACCCAGTTGGTAAACAAGTATCTGCATGGAGAAACAGCAGAATATCCCCAGTAGCAGCTACAGCACCCGTATTCATTTGCACAGCACGACCGGAAGACGATGAGATAACTTTGACACCTAAAGACTGAGCGATCGCTACAGTATCATCATCAGAGCCACCATCTACCACAATTACTTCTATATTTGTATTGGGTTGAGTAGTTGCGATCGCCTCTTTAATATTCTCTGCTTCATTAAGAGTCGGAATAATAATAGAAATCCTAGCTGCGTCGATATTCTGACTCATAATTGCTTACAATTTAACTAAAGTTGATGTCACCCTCAAGATAATCCTCATGACAGCTATCACCGTCAACTTGAATCCCATTATCCAACTCACCGACAACCAATTTTATCAACTCTGTCGGGAAAACCCTGAAGTCAAATTTGAACGGAATGCAGAGGGAAAACTACTAATAATGCCACCAACAGGCGGAGAGACTGGAAATCGCAATTCAGAAATTTCGGCAGATTTTGTGATTTGGAATCGCCAAACTCAACTAGGAGTTGGCTTTGATTCTTCCACCTGCTTTAAACTTCCCAATGGTGCAAACCGTTCTCCTGATGTAGCTTGGATAAAAAAAGAGAGATGGAATGCACTCACACCTGAAGAACAAGAAAAGTTTCCGCCGATCGCACCAGATTTTGTTTTAGAGTTAATGTCACCAAGCGATAGTTTGCGAGAAACGCAAGCCAAAATGCAGGAATATATCAATAACGGAGTTAAATTAGGTTGGTTAATTAATCCGAAAATGCTTCAGGTAGAAATCTATCGGGTTGGGAAACCAGTAGAAATATTAACATCTCCCCGAGAATTATCAGGAGAAAATGTTTTACCAGGATTTATTTTAAATTTACAAATAATCTGGGGATAAATATTTATTGATTTCGGATTATCTGCTCAAATTCAACAACAGCGTCATATTGGTCAGGCATGGCGATATAATTGAGCAGCAAAGCTGGATCTAAATCTGGAAAAAACCCACTACGGTCTACTTGTTCGTACTCTTCCTGTTTGTTAAGACGGAATATTTTGATAGAGTTAGATTTCCAAAACCAGACTTCAGGCACTTTTTTAGGTTTATATAACTCCTTCCTGTTGATGGTTCCACTGGTGACGATAATTTCAATCACAATGTCAGGAACTTCTTTTTCTGTGCCAATACTGTAAGACTCATCTGGTGTGCCAGAAGCATAGCCGGGTTCTTCCAAAGTGAAACCACCACGTCTATAAAACCGGATGCCTAACTCTTTCATATAAGCTTCTAGTAGCAAGCCAACAGTACTTTTCACTTTTTCATGCTTATCTCCAATAGGGGACATAATTTCTAATATTCCTGACAAATAAGACAGTCTAACATTGCGGTTTTCCTGAAGTTGTGCCTCAATCCCTTTGAATTGCTCCCAAGAAACATCCTTGAGAGTTACCAGTTTTTCTTCTGTGGGCTGGTCTACAAGTGGGATGCTCATAAAAATGCTTTCCTTATACGCTCACTAATTCTACTTCGATATAGAGTTATTCCAAAGTTTTGCGATCGCTCACTTGCCGTATTGATTCTCAATAAGATTAAGCTGTCTTTGATTACACAAACTTGTGTTTTTCATAGCATTGATATAGCGATGCTTATGGAAACCACCAGCTATTTCTATTGCTGTAAAACTGAAACCGTCCAAAGCCGAGAAATTGTCCGTGGGATTTCTCACCTGCTGGGAACGCTGTCACACCCAATAAGTAAACACCAGAAATGCTGGGATTACTCACAGGGCGGAGGGCGATTGTAACTGTCTGTCCCGGAGTCACAGGTGGATCAAAATTTACAGTAATAGTTCGTGTCTTGCGTTCTGCTGTGACTGGGCCTAGTGTTAGCCGAGATTCTTTGCGTAGGCGTAGCCCGCCGGAGGCATCGCGAGTTCCGACAAATGCGCGGGTATCCTTAAGATTGTAGCGGATGTTGTCTGTTCCCTCCTTTTGTGCGATCGTTACCTTCTGGAGCGATTCTCCAGCATTCTCCGGCACATTAATAGTAAAATAATAAGTTCCACCCCAAACATTCACATCTTTGTAAGTAGTTGTCGCTTTAACAAGTTTCGGCGGTTCTACAAAGTAGACTGTACCATCTCTAAGCTGCACCGCTTGAGTCACCGGAACAGCAACTCCAATGCTTATTGCTAACGAGAGTGTTATCCCAAACAAAGTTGCAACGCGCATAATTCCGATATAAAAAAACGCCCTTATTTCAATTCTAATTCTTTGGGAATGAGCGACTTGGGAATAATAGAAGCTTGTTTTTCCCCATCATAAGATTTCGTGTACCACCAAGCCCAAGCAATTAAAACTGCTTGCAAGGGAAGCCTGACTACGTGTACCCAAGGTGAATTCGGTATATGTTCAATCTTAATAAGATTAACCGCCATATAAACATTGGCAGGGTAAACAGCAATAAAAAGAGCAAGAAGTCCCCAAGCAGCAGCTTGACTTACAGGCGGGACTAATAAACCAATACCACCCAAAATTTCATAAAAGCCACTGAGATAAACTAATCCTAAAGGGTAAGGTAGTTGCGGCGGCACAATTTTGACATATTCTTCTGGAACAAGGAAGTGTGTCACTCCAACCACAATGATGCATATAGCAAGGATGACACGTAATATTTCCTTATATTTATTCATGGATTTTGCCTCATCATATACTTCCCTCTGTTAATTCAGTTTGACTGACAGATGTTAATCTGCCTTGAGTCAATAGGAGTAAAAATCAACAAAATTTTCCCAAGTACTTACCAAAACAGTGCTGAGTGCTGTTAGCGGATAGCTATGGTTTAGCCCGTAATGAGTGCTGAGTAAAAAAGCAATAATTGCACTCAGCACCCATGAAAAAAGTGATTGCAAGTATAAATATAACTGATGCACCGGGCTGTACTAAAGGATTTATTAACTATGTCACGGCTCGGTTAGTGAAGCAAAACAACATTTTTATCAAAAATTTTCTTAACTACCCTTGTGCTTTTAAGCATAATTGTATTAGTATAAATACGACAGCGTAAAACAAGCATATTTGCTGTTTAACAGTACTTTTGCCAAAATAGCCTAAGACAAGCGCTTGCTTGACTATGAGGCAGAAACTAGAATCTGCACTCAAATGTACACAACAGTTAAAACTACTTCTACTAAGCCATACAGAACAGAATTTTCTTGACTGAATTTTTTGTTACATGGCAAAAAGAAGTATTTAAAATCTTAGGTTTGTTCGATGTCAAGCCTCGTAATTTGGCGGAGGTATTGTTAATTGTGCGTAATTTTTTCCGAAATCAAATTGGATTGCTATAGATTCACTTTGACTAAACAATCAAAACTTTGGAGGAAAACAATGACAGCTACAACAACAACTAATGCTAATAATCTATACAATGTACAAAATCAGTGGGGTGGTGCCTCTGCTCCGTGGAATCCTGGCGGAGTATGGGTAATTGGAGCTAGAGCAGATCAGCGCATTGTCGAACTCAAAGTTTCATCAAGTGACAACGGCAAGACACTTAATGGAACTACGACCTATGCTGGTGAAGGCCCCATCGGTTTTAGGGCTACCTTAACTGGGAGCGACACCTACAACGTAGAAAACCAATGGGGAGGCTCATCTGCTCCGTGGAATCCTGGTGGGACTTGGGTACTTGGCTCTCGGGGAAATCAAAATGTTGTTGCGATCGATGTTACATCCAACGATGGCGGTAAAACCCTGACTGGAACTATCACTTATGCTGGTGAAGGCCCCATCGGTTTTAAGAGTGCTGCTGTTGATGGCCGTGTCTATAATGTGGAAAACCAATGGGGAGGCTCATCTGCTCCGTGGAATCCTGGTGGGGCTTGGGTACTTGGCTCTCGGGCAAATCAAAATGTTGTTGCGATCAATATTACATCCAGCGACGGTGGTAAAACCCTGACTGGAACTATCACTTATGCTGGTGAAGGCCCCATCGGCTTTAAAGGTAACATTATCGCCGGCAACAACTACACAGTAGAAAACCAGTGGGGTGGTAATACAGCACCGTGGAATCCTGGTGGAACTTGGCTAATCGGTGCTCGTGTGGGACAGAATGTAGTGGCGCTCAACGTCACATCTAGTGATAGTGGGAAAACCCTAACTGGAACTACGACATATTCTGGTGAAGGGCCTATCGGCTTCCGATCGCACCAAATCTAAAAAGGCGATTGCACTATACCAGTTCTCGGTTAAGTGAGGTACAAGAAACCTACCCTCAACCCCCTCAACGAAACAGCGTAGAGGGGGTTAATGTTGTTGTGTTGGAGCCACGTCAAAGCTTTTTTGCAAGTCTTGCAATTGGGAATTCCGTAGACTTGAATAGACATTAAACAATTATGCAACAATCTCCATATATGACAATATGACATAGCAGGGGGAACTTCTGCCACCAATGCTTTTATGCTTGAATTTCTACGGTAGAAATTTAAGGGTAGCGATCGCTCGAAAGCAACTAATGTCCACACTATTTATCCATAAAAAATATGAGCGACGCCTTTAGCCGACTTGCACCTTTCATCCAAGAATATATTTATCATCACCAATGGACTGAATTACGACCAGTTCAAATTGCCGCTTGTCAAGTTATATTTGACACCAATGCTCATTTACTAGTTACTGCTGCAACTGCTGCGGGTAAAACAGAAGCAGCTTTCCTACCAGTTTTGACTCTGTTACATGCTAACCCTGCTGCAACTATAGGAGCATTATATATAAGTCCAATCAAAGCTTTAATTAACGATCAATTTGAGCGTCTAAACAACTTACTTAAAGAAGCAGATATTCCAGTTTGGCACTGGCACGGTGATGTTTCTCAAACTCGAAAAAACAAACTTTTAAAAAACCCTCAAGGTATTCTACAAATTACACCAGAATCTTTAGAAAGCTTGTTAATCAACAAAAATAACGATCTCCTTCGCTTATTTGGTGATTTAAGATTTGTCATCATTGACGAGATTCACACTTTTATGGGAAGCGATCGCGGTTGTCAAATTATTTGTCAATTACAACGTTTAGCAAAGTTGACGCAAAAGCAACCGCGCCGTATTGGTTTGTCGGCAACTCTTGGTGATTACTCAATAGCGGAAGATTGGTTGCGTTCAGGAACAGATAAGCCAGTGATTACACCGCAAACTGACGGCATAAAACGCCAAATTAAATTAGCTGTAGAACATTTTTATATTACTGATGAAGTAGATGAATCAGAGGCGACAGCTTATGAAAAATATATTTTCAACCTCAGCCAATCTAGCAAATGTTTGATATTCGCTAATAATCGCACGCAAACTGAATCTGTAATAGCATCTTTGCGACAAATTGCTACAGAACAAAGGCTACCAGATATATATCATGTGCATCATGGAAGTATATCTGCTAGCTTGCGGCAAGCTGCTGAAAATGCGATGCGTGAACCTAACAATCCAGCAGTTACCGCCGCCACTCTGACTTTAGAATTAGGCATAGATATCGGTCATTTAGAGCGAGTTATTCAGTTAGAATCACCCTTGTCTGTAGCTAGCTTTTTACAGCGTTTAGGACGTAGTGGCAGAAGAGGTGAAGCTGCTGATATGCGCTTTATCTGTACTGAAGACAAACCATTATTAGAAGCTTCTTTACCGGAGCAAATACCCTGGCAAATTTTGCAGTCTATTGCTATCATTCAACTTTATTTAGAGGAGCAATGGATTGAACCAATTAGACCGATTAAATATCCTTTGAGTTTGCTGTATCACCAAACAATGAGTATTTTAACAGCAGCAGCAGAAATTTCACCTAATGCCTTAGCTAAACAAATTTTTAGCTTGCCGCCCTTTGCTGCTATTTTAAAAGAAGATTTTCAATTATTGCTCCGCTATTTAATTGATATTGGTCATATTCAGCATACTGAGCAAGGTAAATTAATTCTGGGTTTGGCAGGAGAAAAGATTGTGAGAAAATTCCAGTTTTATGCTGTCTTTGCTGAACAGCAAGAATATATTGTTAAGCAAGGTGCAACGCAAATTGGCAGTATCGTCACACCGCCTGCTGTTGGAAATCAATTTGCTTTAGCTGGGAGAACTTGGGAAGTCGTAGAAGTTGACTTTAAAAAGAAAGCTATTTTTGTTAAACAAGCCGAGGGTAAAGCTAGTATTTATTGGCGTGGTGGTAGTGGTACTATTCACACCAAAGTTTTACAACGAATGCAACAAGTTCTATTTGAAAATGTCGAGTACAGCTATTTGCAAAAAAATGCTTTGCAACGATTACGTAAAGTTCGCCAATTGGTGCAGCAGGTAGGATTAGATAAACAAAATATATTGCAATTAGAAAAGGGTAAATGCTGCATTTTTCCCTGGATGGGTACGGTTGCTTATCGCACTTTAGAAAGATTACTCAACTCCTACTGTCGAGAATCGTTGGAAATTACAAGTATTGGCGGAGTTAATCCTTATTATTTAACAATTAAATTAGGCAAGGATAAATTTAAATATCTTCATCACGAAATTGCTTCATTGTGTGAGCAAAGAATTACCTCAGAAGATTTACTCAGTACTTCAGAAGCACCAGAAATTCAAAAGTATGATCAATTTATTCCTCATTCACTTTTACGAAAAGCTTTTGCTAGCGATTCTTTAGATATGAAAGAACTTAAACAGCAAGTGGCACTTTGGAGACAATAAAACATAAGACAATAATTTAATTACCTGGAAATTTCTATAATTTAGAAAAACTATAATTAGGTAATCCAGCAACATCAGTTTGGAGAGCAAACAAATCACCAGAGTAAAAACTTTTTTCGATCTCTGCTTGGCTGAGTCCAACTGAAGCAGTGGTTATGTAGAGTGTTTGCAAATCTTCGCCGCCAAAAGTACAGCTAGTTGGTACTTGCACAGGTAGCTTTATCCGCAATATCTCTTCACCCTTGGGATTAAAACGAATTACACACCATCCATCCCACATAGCTGACCAAATATGCCCTTCACTGTCTATTGCCAAACCATCTGGATGGAAGGATTCATGAGTTAAATCAATAAAAACTCTGCGATTACTAATATTTCCTGTTATTGAATTAAAGTCGTAAGCATATATTTTTTGCTGAGGAGAATCTGTTAAGTAAAATGTCTTTTGATCTGGACTCCACCCTAAACCATTAGAAATAGTTAATCCTGTTTCCATTACATGCAATGAACCATCATTATCATAACGATATAGGCTAGCCTGTGGTTTTTCTAAAGAACACATTGAGCCAAACCAAAAACGTCCTTGAGAGTCACATTTACCATCATTGAAACGATTATCTGGTAAATCTCCTTCAATTTCCAAAATGGGGGTGACTTCACCTGTCTGGGTATTGAGAAATGCCAGATGATGGCGCAGTAACATGATTAATCTATCTGCACCTGCTGTTGCGATCGCACCGACGACATCTCCCACATCAAAAAAGCAGTTTTCCCCCGTAGCAGGATTGAACTGATGCACCCGATGGTTATAAATATCGACCCAGTACAGTAGGTTTTTGGTTGAGTCCCAAATGGGGCCTTCACCCAAACGGGCCCTGGCTTCTAGAACATTGTGGAGTGGATATTGCCCCATAAACAGTTAATTTAAATATTAAATCCTTAAAAGATATACCTAAATCTTTGCTTTCATTAGGTAAAACATTTCCGACACATTTACACCATTTCTTCCTTTTTATTCAAGTTCAGGGTTTGTATACCACTTTTAAATTCCTGTTCCAGTAAAAACTAAAGATGCAATTTATCGCATCTTTCCCAGGTATAAGAAAAAATATTTTCTTTTAACTTTGGTCAAACTTTTATCGTGATCCGTTAACTTAAAATTAGTCGGTCAGGATTCCCCTTATGTACCAAACAGACCCTCCACGCCCTCCAATAGAAACCCTACCCACCATGTACGATCTTCCCAGTGAATACCCGGAGGACTCTGGTTTGCCTGACGAATTTCACCTTTTTCAACCCCAACTTTTGCGCGAAACGTTCTTTCCACCCAACTATCCAGTAGATGAGGTATTTGTTGGCACTGATTTAAACCTTTACTATGACCTTCGGCATACACTATGGTACAAACGCCCGGACTGGTTTGCTGCTGTGGGAGTTTCACGTCTCTACGAACAGCAAAACCTGCGTCTGAGTTATGTCATCTGGCAAGAAGGGGTTGCTCCTTTTGTAGTAGTAGAATTGCTTTCTCCTGGCACTGAAAAAGAAGACTTAGGACAAACTTTGCGGGAGATTAACCAACCGCTAACCAAATGGGAAGTTTATGAGAGGATTTTACGAGTTCCTTACTACATTGTGTTTGACCGCTACACTGACAAACTTCAAGCATTTCAATTAGTTGCAGATAGCTACAGTGAATCAGTGATTTCTAAGATAACCTTGCTTTTTAAACAGCTTCTAAAATCTCTTCATCTACAGAGAAATCAACATCAGCCCTATCTTTTGCATTCGCCAAATAATCATTTTCCAAAGAATCTTGCAACCCAGAAATTAAATCATATTCAGGATGCCAATTTAATTCTGTTTGCGCTTTATTTACTGAAGCAAAGAAATGCTGCACTCGCATCGGAAAAGCTTTGCGTTTGCCAAAATCAAACTTTTTCGGGTCGTAATGGACGATTTTTACATTATCGGGTGATTTGCCAGCCGCTACAGCACTAGCACGGGCTAAACCATCAAAAGTGACAAAGCGATCGCCAGAGATATTATAAATCTGTCCTATGGCTTGTTCATTGCCTAAAACCTGAGTCAAAGCTTTAGCTAAGTCTTTTACATGACCAAACTGGGTAATATGCAAGCCATTTCCAGGGATGGGAATGGGGCGATCGCGCACAATTCTATCAAAAAACCAGCCTTCCAACTCATTATAATTACGAGGCCCGTAAATATAAGTAGGACGAATGGAAGTAAAAGGTAATCCCAATTGAGTCAGGTAAGCTTCTGTTTCATGTTTACCCTTATGGCGACTTTTAGGATCTACTGGATCACCTTCGACATGGGGCAATTGGTCAGATTTGAGATAGACCCCCGCAGAACTCATATAGACAAAATGTTGCACTCGGTCTTGAAAAATCTCCGCCAGTGGTTGAGTATCAATAAGTTCCCGCCCGTTATTGTCAAAAATGACATCAAAGTTTTCTTGTGATAATTTTGCCTTTAATTGAGTAGCATCAGTGCGATCGCCTATAATTTGTCCTACTCCCTCTAAAGCAGGTGCTGGCCGATTTCCCCGATTGAACAGCACCACCTCATGTCCTTGTTCCACTAATAGTTGAGTTAAATAGACACCAATGAACCGAGTACCACCAATAATTAAAATTCGCATAAATTCACCATTTCTATATCAGTTGTTGTCAAGGGAGTAGGGAGTAGGGAGTGGGGAGTAGGGGAAAAGCAGGGGAGGCAGGGGAAGCAGGGGAGGCAGGGTAAGAATAACTATTAGTATTCCCCATTCCCCATTCCCCATTCCCCATGCCCCATGCCCCATGCCCAATGCCCATTCCCCACTCTGAGATTATCAGGTTGCAGCATCCATCTGGAACCTCTAAGGTAAAATTGCGTCTTATGTGCTAATCTGGGGCGCTTCCCATTAATTAATCACAGGGGAAGACTTTTCAGTTAACGTCATCAAGTTGCCCTTTGTAATTTCAATTTATTCAAGTTAGCTGTGCCCTTGAAATATGCTCTGGTTCATGAGTGGCTGACACCCAAAGCCACCGGTGGTTCAGAACTCGTTGTACGAGAAATTTTGAATCATATTGATGCTGATTTGTATGCTCTCATAGATTTTGAATCCAGTAATCCTGAAAGTTATTTATATAAGCGTCAAATTGGCAAGACGTTTCTCCAGAACTTACCATCTGCCCGCAACGGTATACAAAAATACTTGCCTTTGTGGCCTTTGGCAATTGAACAACTTGATTTGCGGCATTATGACGTAATTCTGTCTTCATCCCACGCTGTTGCCAAAGGAATCCTTACCACTCCCGAACAGATGCATATTTGCTACTGTCACAGCCCTATGCGCTATGCCTGGGACTTGACTTTTGATTATCTGCGCCACAGCAAAATGGGTAGTGGTGTCGCTGGGTGGGTGACACGATATTTATTACATCGTTTGCGCCAGTGGGATGTATTGAGTGCTAATCGCGTTGATTATTTCATTGCTAACTCGCAACATACATCTCGGCGGATTTGGCGTTGCTATCGACGAGAAGCAACAGTCATTTACCCACCAGTGAATATTGCTCAATTTCCATTTCTGTCTGAGAAAGAGGACTTTTACCTGACAGTTTCCCGGTTAGTGAGTTACAAGCAAATATCGTTGATTGTCAAGGCTTTTAATCAACTAAAGCGACCATTAGTAGTCATTGGTACAGGAGATGAAATGAACAAAATTCGCGAGATAGCAAACTCTAATATCCAAATACTGGGATGGCAATCCGATAATGTGGTAAAAAACTATATGTCTAGGGCTAAGGCGTTTGTATATGCAGCTTGTGAAGATTTTGGTATCGCTCTAGTGGAAGCACAAGCCTGTGGCACGCCAGTGATTGCCTACGGTGCAGGAGGTGCTTTAGAAACAGTGCGAGATATCCGCTCTGGTGCGGATACAGGGACAGGTATATTCTTCAAGACGCAAACAGAGGCGGCTTTGGTGGAGGCAGTAGAAAAATTTGAAGTGTATGAGGGTTCGTTCAGTTCCGAGTATATGCGATCGCACGCCGCGCAGTTCTCACCGCAAATTTTTGCAGATCGTTATCTAGATTTTGTAAACAAATGTAACGAAAAAAGACCATTTTTGCAATGATGGTCTTGAATAACGTCTTATTTTTTTAGGCTTTTGGCAATTTTCCCCAGAAGCACCTCATTTTGGCTTTAATATTGGGACTATGTGTGGTGTGGATTATTAAGGAGTATGATGACTGCCCAGAGCTCACTCCTCTCCGGCAAACGAGGCGTAAGGCAAGACACCAGAACGTCTACGCGTTTCTTAAAACGCCCTCAAAAAACGAAAACACCAAAAGTTAAACCTAAAGGTTTATCTTTTCAGGGTTTAAACGGAGAGTTTGCCAAACGACTGTTCGATATAGTGTTTTCGCTGTCAGTGTTAATTTTATTCTTGCCCGTCTACTTAATTTTGGCCTTGCTGATTGCTTTCAGCTCAGAAGGCCCAATTTTTTATGTCCAAGAACGGGTAGGGAAAAATTACAAAACGTTTAATTGTATTAAATTCCGAACAATGGTAAGCAATGCTGATGAAATCCTCATGCAAATGATGGAAACATCACCCGAATTGCGACAAGAATTTGAAAGCAGTTTTAAGCTGAAACAAGACCCCCGGATTACCAAAATTGGTCGATTTTTGCGAATTACTAGCTTAGACGAATTTCCCCAGTTCTGGAACGTTTTAAAAGGGGACATGAGTGTAGTCGGCCCCCGACCCTTGGTAGCAGAAGAACTGCCAAAATACGGTTCTTACATTGATGAGATTTTAACAATCCGTCCAGGAATTACAGGTTTGTGGCAGGTGTCTGGGCGTAATGATATTCCCTACCCTCGGCGAGTTCAAATAGACCTGCATTATGCTAGGTTTAGGAATCTCTGGCTTGATTTATGGATCATCTTGAAAACTGTTGATGTGGTTATTCTGCCCAAAAATAACGGGGCATACTAAATAACTATTTAGGGTCGATTATGTGGGGCAGTTAATGCCCCTAAATACCAATTTTTATTTAAGACTAAACGATTGTTCTTTTTTATCTATATAGTTATCTATAATTTATGCGTTTCTACTTAACTTAGACTTTTTTGAGTGTGTATCTGTGGTTTGCTTTGCTCTTATTCGGATTTTTGGCAAAAGTCTAATTTAAAATATTTATTTTATTCAGTCTTTACAAAACCTATTACATTATAAAGTTTTCACAAACAAAGAACGTACACAAAAAGAATCTTAATTTATATAGGAAAAGAAATATATATATTTAAACAATCTTGATATATCTAGGTTAAACTTACGTGTTAAATTACTTTTTATTAAGTATATCTATTTACGGAGAAAGTCTCTTAACAACAAATAACTCGTAGGTTTACCATTAGGCAATTGAGCAATTAGTTGCTAGGTTGTATCAGATTGGCTGTAACTTTTTAATCAAAGACATAAGGGATAATTAAGCATGACGCAACAGAAACGAGCGTTGATTACTGGTATTACTGGTCAAGATGGTTCATATCTAAGTGAATTTTTGTTGGAACAAGGTTATGAGGTTCATGGCATTATTCGCCGGACTTCTACCTTTAACACAGACCGCATCGATCACATTTACGAAGACCCCCACAAAGAGGGAGTGCGGTTGTTTCTTCATTATGGTGACTTGACAGATGGTACAACGTTGCGACGCATTTTAGAAGAAGTCCAGCCAGTAGAGATTTATAACCTGGGCGCTCAATCCCATGTCAGAGTAAGCTTTGATTCACCAGAATATACGGTGGATGCTGTCGGAATGGGAACGTTACGTCTGTTGGAAGCAATTCGGGACTATCAGCACCGTACCGGAATTCAGGTGCGATTTTACCAGGCGGGTTCTTCAGAAATGTACGGTTTAGTACAAGCAATACCTCAAACCGAGACAACGCCCTTTTATCCTCGTAGTCCCTATGCCTGTGCGAAAGTATACGCCCACTGGCAAACTGTAAATTATCGTGAGTCTTATAATTTGTTTGCTTGTAATGGCATACTTTTTAACCACGAGTCACCACGGCGGGGTGAAACCTTTGTAACCCGCAAAATTACTAGAGCAGTGGCTGGTATCGTTGCTGGTAAGCAGAAAAAAATTTACATGGGTAATCTAGACGCCAAGCGAGATTGGGGCTATGCAAAGGATTACGTCAAAGCAATGTGGTTGATGTTGCAGAAAGACCAGCCAGACGATTACGTAATTGCTACTGGTGAAACCCACTCGGTGCGCGAGTTTTTAGAACTGGCATTTAATTACGTAAATCTCAATTGGGAAAATTATGTAGAGTTTGATGAGCGTTATCTTCGTCCATCTGAGGTAGAGTTATTGATTGGCGATTCTACCAAAGCACGGCAGAAGTTGGGGTGGGCACCATCAGTAACCTTTGAAGAACTAGTTTCCTTAATGGTAGAAGCAGATTTACAAGCATTGGGTCAGACTTCACCTAATGGAAATGGTTCGCAATTTCCATTAGATATTGCGACTATTCGTCAACAACTGGGCGCTTTGCACTTCTGATTCGCACCACAGAGGATAAAAATATGACTGGCTTAGAATTAAAAAATAAACGCATTCTTGTCACTGGTGGGTCGGGGTTTCTAGGTCGTCAGGTGATAGATCAACTGTGTAAAGCAGGGGCTAATCATGAGAAGATTACAGTAACGCGATCGCGCGATTGTGATTTGCGTATTTGGGAAAATAGCCAACGCGCAGTTGACCAGCAAGACGTAATTATTCACCTAGCAGCTCATGTTGGGGGTATCGGTCTGAACCGTGAAAAACCTGCTGAGTTGTTCTACGATAACTTGATGATGGGAACACAGCTAATTCATGCTGCCTATCAAGCTGGAGTAGAAAAGTTTGTTTGTGTTGGCACAATCTGCGCCTATCCTAAATTTACCCCCGTACCATTCAAAGAAGATGATCTTTGGAATGGCTACCCAGAAGAAACCAACGCCCCCTACGGAATTGCGAAAAAAGCCCTTTTAGTCCAATTGCAATCTTACCGCCAGCAGTACGGTTTTAATGGAATTTATCTACTGCCAGTGAATTTATATGGCCCAGAAGATAACTTTGACACAGGAAGTTCTCACGTTATTCCAGCATTAGTTCGCAAAGTTCACGAAGCCCAAATTAAGGCAGAAAAGCAACTCCCAGTTTGGGGTGATGGCAGTCCCACCCGTGAGTTTCTGTATTCAGAAGATGCAGCGCGGGGGATTGTTATGGGAACTCAATTCTATAACGAATCAGAACCAGTTAACCTGGGAACAGGTTATGAAATCTCCATCTTTGATTTAGTAACTTTAATCTGCGAATTGATGGAGTTTAAGGGTGAAATTATTTGGCAAACTGACAAGCCTAATGGTCAACCCCGCCGTTGTTTAGATACTGAACGAGCAAAGCAAGCCTTTAATTTCACGGCTCAGGTGGGCTTTGAGCAAGGGCTAAAGAATACTATTGAATGGTATCGTCAACACGCTCTATAACAATGTATCGCTAAGTGTAAGCTGATATAAGCTGGGCATTGCCCAGCTTATTTGTTTGAAGCTATAAATTTTCATGGACAAAGTTAATCATCAATTAAATAAAGCAGAACTAAGGCGCACTTTACTTAAAACCCGTCAATCAATGCCCGTTCGAGACTGGAGAGAAAAAAGCGATCGCTTATGCTTTCATTTACAAAACTCTACTTTGTTTACCCAAGCAAAAACAATACTCGCTTATTTCAGCTTTCGCCAAGAACCCGATCTCAGTCCACTATTTGCAAGCACCAAGTACCGTTGGGGATTTCCTCGCTGCATTGATAAAAAATCCCTATCTTGGCATATTTGGACACCGAGTGATTCTATCCAAAGCGGCGCTTATGGCATTACTGAACCACACCCCGACGCTCCCCTATTAGATCCGGCTGAAGTAGATTTGATTCTTGTTCCTAGTGTCGCTTGCGACTATCAAGGATATCGCTTAGGCTATGGCGGTGGATATTACGATCGCTTGCTCAGTTTACCGCAGTGGCAGACAAAGCCGACTATCGGAATTGTCTTCGAGTTTGCCTATTTGTCCGAAATACTTAGTGAACCTTGGGATAAACCACTACAAGCAGTTTCTACGGAAACCGGATTGACTCAGAAAGGCTAAAGGATTCAGGATGGTGAGGACACATCATCAAATGTTTTATGACTAACCCAACGTCATCTACCATTGAGCAGGAAGCAACAATCGACGATATTATCGCAACTAGCCTGCAAGCTCAACAAAAAACCGGCCCAGACCTCCGCCAAATTCATAGCAAAAGTCATGGACTCCTTTCGGGAGAGTTTATTATTGAACCCAATCTTCCTGAAGACCTGAGAGTAGGTTTGTTCAAAACGCCCCAAACTTATCCTGTGTGGATTCGTTTCTCTAATGGTGGTGCGCCTCAAAAGCGTGGTCAATTCAACTCCGATAGCCAACCTGATGTTCGCGGTATCGCCATTAAGGTGATGAATGTGGACGGGCAAAAAGTGCTGGATGATGAACAAAAAACTCAAGATTTTATACTCAACAATTATCCTACTTTCTTTACCAAAGACGTTCGTGATTATGCTGATATTTCCAAAGCAGGTAGTGGAGAACTTACCCCAGAGCGCCTGGAAGAACTTGGTTATGCCTTCGCTATCTTACAAAAAATTGTCAGCCACAAGGTAGGAAATCCGCTTTTGATTCAATATTGGAGCATGGCTCCGTTTAAGTTTGGTAATCGCATTGTAAAATTGTCTGTCAAATCTCAACAGCCTGAACAACCACCAGAAACACTTCCAGAATCAGAAAATTACCTCCGAGAAGCGATTGTCAAATATTTGACTAAAGAAGGTCGAGAAGCGTCTTTTGACTTTTTAATTCAGTTTTATGTAGACGATGAAAAAACGCCGATTGAAGACCACGTTAAAGAATGGCAAGAAGCAGATTCACCGTTTATTAAAGTTGCAACTGTCCGCATTCCCAGTCAGAAATTTGACTTTGAAGAACGCAAACGTTTAGATGAGGGTATATTGTTTTCCCCTTGGCATACATTGCTAGAACATGAGCCTGTTGGCAGCGTGAATCTCTCTCGCAAGAGGCTTTACAGCGAACTTGCGAAGTATCGACGAGAACAAATTGCCCAACGTTCGCGGGAACCACAACCTTATGTAGCGGTTGAAGATTAATCACTTTCAGTAGTGCTGAGTACTGAGTGCTGAGTGCTGAGTATAACCCCATAGTTAAAACTAGGGGATTGAAAAAAAGGACGTATTTTTTCTTGCACTACGTGTCTCAAAAAAAATATTTTTATTTTTTTCATAAATAAATTTAGGGGCTTCAGACCCTATATGCTGAGTGCAATTAATTTTACTTTTTACTCAGCACTCAGCACTGTTTTGGTGAATTTGCTTCAAACTGTCAGATAAACTTTTAAAAGCTGTGTGTACAACATCGGACTTTATGCCAATTAAATCTAATTAGTAAAACTTGAAATACCAAGATTACCGACTTTTAAAATAAGTTAGTAATCTTGGTTTAATGAATAAATAATTTTATAATTGCTGTAGATTGTTTTTATGAGACTAATCGTTCAAGAATATGATAAATATTTAATTTTTGCAATATAGGACTCATATTTGATTTTTGAACAGAACTCAGTACACCTTTATTCTTTCTTCCCAGTTCCTAGTCCCCAATCCCCAGTCCCTTACCTCTACAAGTGATTCAAAAATCAAATCGGATTGCTATATAATGCCTCTTATAAATTGGGGAAAAACTATGAATAACGATAAGGAACTAACTGAAAAGTTGAATAAAATATTGAATGAATCTGCCGAAAAAAAATCTATTTCTATTATTAAATTTTTAAGATTGAGTAGTTAATTCAAAAGTCGAATCAATTGGAATTTTAAAAAATGCTTTGGGTATTTATCTTTTAGAAACACAAGATATCATTCACAACAGTCAAACATGGAGTGATGTAAAAGAATGAGATGCCAAAATAATGAACGACTTCTTTGATATTCTGGAAGAATTAGGGAATTCAGAAAGTGAAGAGACTTAATTATATTAATATGTAAATAAATTCCATAACAGAATTATGTGAATTTATTTAACCAGATTTTTAATGATAGGTTAGAATAAAATTAACTAAATTCTTAAGTAAAGCCATGTCTGACTCAGTTCAGTATGTCACTAATGCAGAGGGAAAAAAAGTTGGAGTACTGTTAGATTTAGAAACTTATCAACAGCTAACTAACTTATCTGTAGATTCGGAATTATTGATTGGTTTAAATCTAGATGAGTTGCAAGCTTTGGCAGAAAGTTATTTATCTCCCAAAGCTCAGATCCAGTTACAGGAATTGTTAGTTAAAAATTCTGATAATGATTTGTCAGATGACGAAACGGAAACCTTAGACAGATTATTGGCACAGGTTGACCAATTAAATATTCTTAAAACTAGAGCTAGATATACCTTAAATATTTTTCAAAATAAACAGCAACTAGCGTGAGTGTTTACATTCCTGTTGAATTAAAAAAGGAAATTCGTAATTATTTTGCTGATTGTTGTACTTACTGTCGCACAGCTGAAGCTTTAACAGTCACTATCTTTGAATTTGAACATATCATTCCCTTATCTGCTGGAGGGAAAACTGTATTTGAAAATCTATGCTTGGCTTGTCCATCTTGTAATCGTTATAAAGCAACTCGTCAAACAGCAATTGACCCTAATACTCAGAATGAGGTGAAATTATTTAATCCACAACAGCAATTGTGGACAGATCATTTTACTTGGAGTGAAGATGCTACAGAAATTGTAGGACTTACAATCATTGGTAAAGTAACAATTTATACTTTAAAAATGAATCGTCTGCAATTAACTCGTGTGCGGAAAATGTGGGTGAAAATGGGTGAGCATCCACCAAATATTTGAGCAAGTGCAAAATATTGAAAGCAAATTTTAGCGTTATAAAGAAAGTTGTAATAAATATTTAGAGAACTGGGAAAGTTATTAATCAAATGCTGAACTGGAAAAAATCACGATCGCAGATTCTGCTAATGTATGCGCTATTGGGAGCGATCGCACTGGTGATGCTCTTTCCTTTACTGTGGCTAGTTAGTACAGCCTTGAAATCGCCTACAGAAAATATTTTGCAGTCGCCGCCACAGTTATTGCCTGCCTCACCTACACTAGATAACTTCTTTAGTGTGTGGAACTCTTTACCTTTTGGACAATACCTATATAACAGTACTTTGGTGTCAGTGCTGACTGTGGGCTTAAATCTGCTGTTTTGCGCTTTAGCTGCCTATCCGTTGGCAAGATTATCATTTGTCGGGCGAGACTGGATTTTTGTGGCGATCGTCTCTACGATTATGATTCCCTTCCAAATCGTGATGATTCCCCTTTATATTTTGACAGTCCAGTTGGGTTTGAGAAATAGTTATTTAGGGATGATTTTTCCGAGTTTAGCTTCTGCCTTTGGCATTTTTCTGTTGCGTCAAGCTTTTATGAGCGTACCCAAAGAGATAGAAGAAGCGGCTCGAATGGATGGCAGTTCTGAGTTAGGTTTGTGGTGGCATATTATGTTACCAGCAGTTCGCCCAGCATTGGTAACTTTAGCTATTTTTGTATTCATTGGTGCTTGGAGTGACTTTTTGTGGCCTTTAATTGTCATCCAAGATGAGAATTTATACACTCTTCCGTTGGGAGTCGCAAAGCTAGCAGGTACATTTTCCCTTGACTGGCGGTTAGTAGCTGCTGGTTCAGTAATTGCGATCGCCCCAGTATTATTACTATTTTTATTTTTACAACGTTACATTGTACCCACAGAAACTGGTAGCGGCGTCAAGGGTTGAATAAAAAAGTGGAGATGCACGAACCTAGAAAAAAACTAATGACAAATTCAATAAGCTCCAGTCTTCTTCAAAACTACCCCAATAGTTTTAATAATCAGACTCAGGTCATAAGTTACAGACCACTTACGTTGATAGTCTAGATCCATCTTGACAATTGTTTCAAAGTCTGTGATACTGGAACGTCCATTAGCCTGCCATTCTCCAGTAATACCTGGTTTGACTCGCAATCTATCCCAGTGATGTGGATCGTAATTGCTGACTTCATCGGGAGTCGGTGGACGAGTACCAACTAAACTCATGTCTCCTACCAGAACATTCCAAAATTGGGGAAATTCGTCTAAACTAGTACGCCGCAAAAATTTACCCACAGGAGTAATGCGAGGATCGTCAAAAGATTTAAAGATGTGACCTTTGGCTTGGTTTTCAACCAAATGCTTGAGTTTATCAGCATCGACGATCATCGAACGGAATTTCCAGATGCGGAAAGTTTTTCCGTTTAAACCACAGCGAATTTGGGAATAAAATATTGGGCTTGGAGCATCTATAAAAGTAACAATTGCTACAGAAATTGCTACGATAAACGTAATCATCAGCCCCACAATGGCTCCAACAATGTCAATTAATCGTTTTCTCACGCTTAAGGTTGACGGGTGGAAAGGCTGTTGCGAGCAATTAACTGAATAAAGATAAAGATGATTCACAACGACTAAACTTATCTACAACAGGACTTTTTGAATCAGTAGTGTAGACATGAACATAATTATTAAATGATTTCTATTGATTTTGTCAATACTACTGAGTGTTAACATACACAAAAATTAAACAATATAAAAACCGAAAACCTAAAGTTTACAGAATCTTTTAATTAAGGTGGGAATTTATAAAATTATAGTATTTCATCCCATAAGCTAAAATCAGTTCTCAATATGCTTGAGCTTTGTAGCACATATATTATTTGTAGGATAGGTTCATTCGTGATGTAAGTAAAACGGCGTAAATAATTAAAGGTTTGTAGTAAGGACTTTAGTTGTAAAAGAAAGACTGAAGCTCTTACTACGAAATCGATTACAATAATTTTGCATTACTTGAAATAGTTCAATTTATTCGCACCGACTTACTTACTAATGTCAATGATTAACCTCTAAAGCGAAATTTGCTAAGTATACTTCCTCCAGTGATTGCTGATTACTAACCTTAATTGCATCTAGATAGCGACGCAAAGACAACAGTTGTTGGGAATTGGGACGATATGTGAGACTCCCTTGTTTTTCAAAAAGTGGTGCTGTAGCGATCGCCTGATAATCAGGATTTTCTTGCGAACTCTGAGTCAGCCAAGCCGAATCTGTAACTGAAGGTATCAAACCCGAAGGCAGTTCACCTTCCAAAAAAGCTAGCAGGCGTTGCTGACAAGTGCGAGTATTGATCCCACGACCCTCAAATAACTGGATAACTTCACCGAAAGATAGGGATCGGTCTGGTAGCAACCGCAGCAATTCTGTAAATAGGAAATAATCAGTGTATTGTTGTCTGGGTATATCTAATATCTGGGGATGCAGAGGCAGCATCGCTAAACCATGAGCAACCCGGCTGCAATTAGGAGCGCCGTTTTCGCCAAGATATAAATCTTGAATAATCTTAGCACTGGGGAGTTTTTGCCGTAGCCAACGATTCACCGTCCCGACACAAGCCACCCCACCAGTCAGGATAGCTTGATTAATGGATTCTGTGGGAATGCCACGAGCTACCAATAACTTATTGAGTTCTCGGTTCAGGCGACGCACAAACGGGATAAATACCTGGCTTTCTAAATCTCGTCGCTGCAAAATCCACTGCTGATCGGCCAATTCTAAGGTAAAAGACTCTTGGTGTTGCAAAATCAGCTTTAGAGCTAGTGCGGCATCTAATACCGCCTGTCCTAGCAAGGAACTTTCTAGACGCTGCTGGAGGCGAATCCGAGCGGTGATATCTGGCTCTCCGACTCTGGGTAGTTCTAATTCTTCCAACCCTAAACTCTGCCAACGCATTTGGTCTAAACCGGGAATTGACGATTGCCATTGCCAAGGATTATTGGTGATAGTTTTGCCATCGCTTTGTGTTTCTTGGCGTGATTGCCGAGATTTCGGTGGCAATAGCAACTGGCAGATTATATCTTGTTCAATTCCCTTACCAGCATAAGCAAAACTGTGGAGCATGAAATCATTGTATGTCAATTGCTGCAATGTTTCTGGGAGATTGACCAGCAACATTTCTGTGGCAGTTGCCCCAATGTTAATCACAAGGGTATTGCCAACAATGGGATCTTCGCTGGTTTTTGCCGGATGAGAACCCTGATGTTGGCTTAATTTTATTTGCTCACCGTTAGCAGCATCGAGTTCTGGGAGTAAACTAGCGATCGCTTCTTCGACAAAAAAGACTTGCTGCGGATGTTGGATGAGTTTACTGGTGAGTAAAGCTGACCGCACGTTGAAGCGGTATTGTTCCGACCAACTAGATGGACAGGTGCAAATTACACCAGCAATATTATTGATAATTTTGGGGAAATCTTGTTCGCTGATCCCCATAGCAGCAGCCATTAAACTAGGGGTGGTAGAAGTTTTTTCAGATTTGAGGGTTAATAGTAGCTTAGAGAGCGATCGCACAACCCAAATTAAAGGGCCTGCGGAAAATTCATTTAATTGCAAAACAGGTTCCCATTTCTGCCGTTCACTCTTGTAGGGAATGGCTACTTGTAAATAAGGCTTCAACTGCGCCGAGTAGAGATTATTTGTCGTCGCATCTGTTGTTGTCCGTGTTGCAGGAGTGTTAATCTGATCGGGTACTTTATCTTGGGCAACAGCCGCAGGTGCAGTCCGCTCATGTACTTCGATACTTTCGTTTTCTCCGTGGGGTACAGAAGCTGTAGGCAGATAAACCTCTGTTGGTAAACGAAATGATTGCTGAAAAGAAGTTGTTCCCGGCGGATTTTCTGCTGACCAGTAAATAGGATGTACAACAAAAGTAGAGCGATTTAATAATGCCGCAGAAATTCCTGTTGTACCTAAATCAATTCCTAAATACCAGACTGATTCTAGAACATCGAGCGATTCTGGATTGTTGATGGAGTTGGAAATTGGAGGTAAAGAACTTTCTTCAACAGGAGTAGTGATTTCCTTTTCTGGTTTAGTTTCTACCTGGGGAACTGCTGAGGTATTTTCTACTATTTGGAGATTTTCTGTTGACCGCTCAGGGGAAGTTATAGGAATTATGTGTAGATTTTCATCAAGTAGTCCTGAGAAAATATCCAAGTTAGTAGCTGGCTGCGACTCAGAATTTAGCTGTAGATCAAAATTAGCTAAATCCTGATCTAATTGCTGCAACTGTTCTTCATCTAAAGAAATATCAAGTACGGCTGGAGCCTGGTTTGACTCAATACAAAGCAAGTTTTCTTGTGGCGAGGCAGCGATGTAGTCATCTGAAGACAGTTCTGGCTGATTATCGTTAATTAATACTTCCGGTTTGGCGATCGCAGTTTCCGCAATTTCCTTTACTTCGGGAGTAACTGGTGCTGTAGTTGTGCCATTATCCTCAAAAAATGACACTTCCAGTAGTTCCTGCTCATTACCTGTATCAGGCAATAGCTCAGTTAGAGTATTAATTGTATCAGTGCTAGCTGGCTGATTGCCGATCTCCAAGCTGTCAATTGCGGAAACTGATTGTGGAGTAGAGAAACTAACAAGCTCTATATCTGTATCTTCTTCAAAAAATAGTTCTTCGTGTGAATCTGATAATGCTGTAGTTTCTACTGGAGTCTGTTGGGTTGTTTCTGGGTTAACGTTGCCCAGATCAAACAGATCCGCCGTATCTGTTATTACAGCCTCAGAATTCATACTTGGAGGGACAGATGCGCCTTCAGCGATGTTCAACGTTGATTCTGAGGCTGTGGAAACTTCAATACTTGGATTATTAACATTACCAGTACCAAATAAGCTGGCGTAAAGTTGGTCTACTTCATCACCGATTAACGCGGAAATATCTTGCGGTAATTCAGTCTGCTGGGAAGATTGAGACGAGTCTATACCAAGCTGCAACAGCGCTGCATCTAAATCTTCTGTAATGTTAGTATCCTGTTGCTTAGAATCAATTGTAAGTGAAGATGTTTCTGGCTGTATAAGCTCTAAGGGTTGGGGTGCAACTCCAGCAGAAATCTCGGCGGGATCAGTTAATGATGCTGGTGTATCAGATTCGACCTCAAAAAGAGATGGTTGGGAACTAGGGGATTGCTGCTGCAAATCCTGGGTCAAATTGTTGAGAAAGCTGGCCATCAACTGTTCGCCTTGCATCCCCTGACTATGCATTCTTGCCAATGCTTGCGACAGGGACTCGTGATAAGTATTAATGTTACGCTGTAGTGCTTCAAATACTACATTTACAGTCCCATCTAGTGATAATAAACGTTGATCCAACTCCCTGGACAAGTGAGTTAAACGTTCCACAGGGTCTGGTGATTCTAATAACGGTTGAGTTGCAGAGATTCGTGATTCTGAGTTTGCACTATTTGCTCCTGAAGTGGCGGAATTTTCCCGCGTCTGTGCTAGCAGTGGCGTTAAAGTTGGCACAAGACGACTCATGAGTACCTGTAAAAACTCGGTAATCATCTGCTCTTGGTTTGTCAACTGCTGCGCTAAGGAGTAATTTTGCAATCGTCTTTGCTCTAGCTGCCTAATTTCCTGTATGAGAGCGGCGCGTTCTTGCAAGAGCAATTCTAATTCCGATCGCAATGGCTGAATCAAGCTTGAAAACTCACTTTTTAATTGTCCTGCCCCAACACTACTCTGTTCCTGATTGGGTTCGGGCCGGGGTAGTGGAGACTGATTATAACCTTGCTCAATAAATTTTGTTAATAAAGGCGAACGCGATTCTTTAGAAGACTGATTTGGGATGCCGTTCTCTAATGCTTCTTTTTCTTCTAGCCTCACCAAGAAGTTGCGAATTCGTTCTAAAACTTCTTTAGGCTCTTGCGCCTGACCAGACAGAAATCTAGACATCCGCTTGCCACCACTGGCAAGTAAGTTGTCAATGTCTGCGATCAGCTTTTGAATTTCGTCTGCACTGGAAGTCACTTTTATCACCTTACTTAGAGATATATGTCAACTAATGTGACAATTAATTTACAATCAGCGTACTTTATGATATATTGCTACGCGCAACGTCGGTCATAAGAGAAGTTTTGAGTGGCAAAAGCCCCTGCTTGGACTTGTGACTGTCATTATGTTATGGATTACTGCGAGTCGTGGCAATCTTCAGTCAGCCTTTGTGTGGAAGCTTAGTTTTACAGATCATTAAATTGCCTATTTTTGAAAATGGCTAAAATACCTGAGCAATAATTTACTCCCTTTAGTATCATTAATGTTGTTTGCCTATATTGTGAACTAATCAAGTTTGCAGTGCAGCTAGCCCCTAAGCAATACAACCGTCGGCTATAAACTACTTTTTGCAAAACTATTACCTCGTTTAAACTTATAGGTAAAGATTATTTAGAAAAAGGTTGTTGTCGCTTTCTTATGTAGCATAGTTTAGTTTTCTTTTTGAAAGGGAGCTGTGCAATGATAGCTTAGGCTGAAAATGGCGCTCTTGTTTGTTGTGTGTGTATATATAGCCGCTTGAATAAAGATGTCGTAATGGAAGACCGATATAGCTTGCAAGCACAGGCTAATTCCTGGATGATCATGTCGTCGGCTCCCTTTTTTCAAGGGTTGCCAGAAACTGCTGTAGAATCAGCCCTCATCCATCTTGTTACCCGCAATCACCCAGCCAATCAGGTAATTCTGCTGGAAAATGACTGGGGCGGTTCTGTGTATTTTATTCTGGACGGATGGGTAAAAATTCGCACCTACAATCTGGAGGGAAAAGAAGTAACGCTAAATATTCTTGGTAAAGGGGAATTGTTCGGTGAAATGGCGGCGCTAGATGAAGTGCCTCGATCTACAGATGTGATTACCTTGGCCCCAACGGTAATTGGTAGTATGCCTGCTCAGGATTTTGTCAAGTTACTTCAGATAGAACCCTTAGCGGGAGTTCGATTGGCGCAACTAATGGCACGACGTTTGCGGCAAGTAAATCGCCGATTGCGGTTGCGAGAATCTGATAGCCAATCACGGGTAGCGGATACGTTGGTATTTTTGGCAGAAGGACAGGGAAAAAAAGGGCAAACAGGAACCGAAATCCCCAATTTACCTCATCGAGAATTGAGTAGTTTGAGCGGACTGGCGCGGGAAACTGTGACAAGAGTGTTGACAAGGCTAGAAAAAAAAGGCTTGATTAAACGGGATCAAGACACTATTTGTATTCCCGATTTGTCAGCCTTAGAAAGAATGATCGTTTAAAACTTGTCAGATATGAGTATTTTAGATTCTTTACCAGATGAGCCAGAGGAAGATCCATCGCCTAAGCCTCCAACTCTCAACAATCATTGGTTAGACAAAGAACAGCAGTTAATGCCTCCTCAACTCAAAGCTGATGCGCCCTTAAGAATGGTAGAAACAGCGTTTTTAGCAAGTGCCGCTAGCTTGATTTGGTTTATTAATTTCTACTTTCCCTTGGGGCCAGTTTTGCGGATATTTTTTCCGGTACCGATCGCTTTAGTTTATCTGCGTTGGGGCAGGCGTGCGGCATGGATGGCAGCACTCACCTCCGGGTTACTGTTGACGGTACTGATGGGGCCAGCCCGTAGTTTGCTGTTTGTCATGCCCTACGGGTTTATGGGCGTGCTTTTAGGAGCAACGTGGTATCGTCGTCGTATTCCTTGGATTACTTCCATCACCTTGGGTACACTGTTGGGTACTTTGGGGGTCTTTTTTCGGCTGTGGTTGCTGTCTGTTTTGTCAGGTGAAGACCTATGGATTTATGTAATTACCCAGGTGACTGAGTTCATAGAGTGGGTATTTTTTAACTTGAGTTTATTGACGAGTCCCAGTGTGTTTTTAATTCAAGTGGGAGCGATCGCTTTAATTCTACTCAACAACTTTATCTACCTTTTTATAGTACACCTGGCAGCATGGTTGCTTTTTGATCGTCTAGGTAACCCCATTCCTCCTCCACCACGCTGGGTACAAGTCCTCATGGATTATGAAGGATAGTCATTAGTCATTTGTCATTGGTTAAATGAATGAATCCTAACTCATAACCCATGCCCAATTCCCCATGCCCAATGCCCAATGCCCAATTCCCAAATTCGCATTTATACGCAAAAAGAACAGGGTGAAGAATGGCTACGTCGGTATCGTGGCTGTCTACCCGTATTTGCCTGTGTTTTAGGATTTACTGAAACTGGTTTAATTCCAGGGATTTCAGCAGCCGGTCGCACTCCAGAGGATCGGAAATATACTGCTTGTGCCGATGCTGAGTTTTTGTACTATGGCCCAGAACATAAAGCCAAATATCCCTTACCACCATTAGCGGCTGGGGCTTCGCCTGTGCTGATTTCTCGCGCTGTCTTTGAGTCACTAAAGATACCAGTTCATTTGTTTAATGCTGGTTTACCTCAGCCTCCGGCTGTGCCAGTAATTGATTTGGGCGGCACGCCTGCTCGGTGTTTAAGTAGTGGTGCTGCTATGGAAATTACAACTGTACACCACTTGTTTAAACAAGGGCTACTTTGGGGTGAACGCCTTGCTGCCGATAACCAACATAAGTATGTGATTCTCGGTGAGTGCGTCGTTGGAGGCACTACAACTGCCCAAGCAATCTTAACTGGTTTGGGTATAGATGCTGCTGGAAAAGTTAACAGTAGCCACCCTATTTGTAACCACGCGCAAAAGTGGGCACTAGTGCAAGCTGGGCTGGAGAAGATGAGGGGGAGCAGGGAGCAGGGAGCAGGGGGAGCAGGGGGAGAAAATTATTTTATTTTGTCGTCCTCATCCCCTTCATCCTCCCCTGTTAACCCCTTGCAACTCGTCGCTGCTGTGGGTGATCCGATGCAAGTGGTGGTAGCTGGGATGGCGATCGCTGCTAGTCGAAGTTGTGGTGTAATGCTTGCTGGTGGGACGCAAATGCTGGCGGTTTATGCGCTGATAAGTGCGATTGCTCAAACTTACGCCTTATCATGGCAACCAGAAGAAGTAGTTGTAGGCACAACTCGCTGGGTGGCAGAAGATCCTACTGGCGCTACAGTTGACTTAGCCCTCAGCTTAGAAAAAGCCAGCTTAACTCAGAGTGGAAGAACACCTCCCCTATTAGCAACCCATCTAAGCTTTGCTGATTCTCGTTATACCCAACTCAGAGCTTATGAGCAGGGCTTTGTGAAAGAAGGTATGGGTGCTGGAGCCGCTTGCATAGCCGCCCATCTTAGTCAAGATTGGCAGCAACACCAGCTTTTGGCAGCCATTGAAGCCCAACTTGAACGGCTAAGTACAGCATCTCATTAATTCTTAGGGCTAAGTAGTTTGCCGAAATAGTCGTAATAGCCTAGCGGTTGAGTAGGAGCAGGTTGCAAAAGGTCAATCTTAGCGAAAGCTGTCTGACTCGTCATCAACCAATTCGATAACAAGATGCCAAAAAAACCAGGGTTTTTGCTGGATAAAAAAACCGAGTTCTTAATTTTGAATAAAGTCGAGCTAAGAGAGAAAGAGCCACAAAACTTTCCGCTTGTTAGTTGCTATGCAACTTAAACCCCAAAATTAGTTAAACTTAAAAGCTTTACTTCCTTCTCTCTAGCCATTTTTTTAATTAGTAGAACTGAGATTAAATTTAATGAATTCTCTCTCTAAGTAATTGTTCTTCCAAGGCAGCAATGCGATTGTATGCTGCTGTTAATTGCGCTGTCAGTCGTTGTATTTGAATTTCTGGTGTTATGTTATCTCCACCTTGACGATGCATGTCTAGATAAATACCATCTGTCAAGACATCCTTGTGTTCCATTTCTGGATTTAAATTGTTACGTCCTTTGAACTGGTAGCCTCCAGCCGCGCTATTTTCTTGATAATTATCCTTTGCTTGTGTATTCGCTAAAGAACACTCTGAGAAAGCTTGAGCGACTTTACCATCAAGCTTCTCAATCACTTGGCAGAGCGCATCCAGTTTTTCGCTTAAAGTCAGGATTTGCTTCTGTAATGGCTCCATTTAATACCCTCATCCGTACATTTTCTTTATGTTATTCAATTTACTCTCGACCTTAACTATACTTATGGATTATTTAAGTATTGATAATTTTTGGTGCAAATGTAACATTTCAATCATTACTTATAAATATAAGTAAAATTTAACTATAAGTACTAATAAGGAAAATTATGGAGATAATTTAATTTTTAGGTAGCTATTTGCTCAAAAAATCGCTATTTTGATTCAAATAGTCAAAATTATCGGTATTGTCAAGAAAAAATACCTTTAATTTTCTAACTAGATTTTTTCAGTTAGTCAGCCTCTGGTGAATCTCTGCTTAATATTAGGTATAATTAAAAATCTCAAATCCAAAATCAATGGATCGACGATCTTTTTTGCTAGGTACAAGTACATTGGCACTCTCACAACTGCTTTTTGGCTGTGGTGGAAACAACCAGACGCAACTAAAAATACAGTTATTAAAAGGTTCTATACCTGGTCAGGTAGTTAATCAATTCCACAAAGGTTTGCAGCAACAGGTGCAGTTAAAGTTTGCTCCAGTTGAGCAGATACAGGATTTATTTCAGCAATTACAAAATTGGCAGCAGAAACCAAAAGCCACTGATGAGCAGACATGGAGACGCTTTATACCCTTTATGCAAGGTCAAAAAACAGCTGATGCAGACCTAGTGACATTGGGAGATTACTGGCTAAAAGCAGCTATTGAGCAGAAACTGATTCAACCACTCCAAGAGGTACAGGGAAACCAATTAAAACAGTGGTCTGCTTTAGATGAAAGGTGGAAGAAACTGGTAACGCGCAACGACCAAGGTAACTTGGACACTCAAGGAAAGGTCTGGGCTGCGCCTTACAGGTGGGGTAGCACGGTGATTGTTTATAACCGTGACAAATTGCAAAAATTGGGATGGACGCCCAAAGATTGGCGTGATTTGTGGCGAGATGGAATGCAGCAGCGTATTTCCCTACTTAATCAACCGCGAGAAGTTATTGGTCTTGCCTTAAAGAAGTTAGGAAAATCTTACAATATAGAGAATATTGACCAAGTACCAGACTTGGAAAAGGAATTACAGACATTAAACCAACAGGTGAAGTTCTACAGTTCCAATAATTATTTGGAACCTCTAATTATGGGAGACACTTGGCTAGCGGTTGGTTGGTCAAGCGATGTATTGCCAGTTCTGGGACGTTATCCGCAACTTGGCGCAGTTATCCCCCAGTCAGGAACAGCAATCTGGGCAGATTTGTGGGTACGTCCCGCAGGTATTACTACTAAAAGTACTTTATCAGATCAATGGATTGACTTTTGTTGGCAACCAAGCACAGCTAAACAAATTTCGGTGTTGACCAAAAGTAATTCGCCAATTTCTACAAATCTGGTCGCTTCCGATATCCAAGAAGCATTATGGAGTATTTTACAGAGCAATCGTCAAGTTTTTGATAAAAGCGAATTTTTGCTTCCCTTACCCCCATCAGCAATAAAACAATACGAGTCTTTATTTGCCAAAATTAAGGTTTAATTGGGAATTGGGCAGTGGGCATTGGGCAGTGGGCATTGGGCATTGGGCATTGAAATTTTCCCATGTCCCTCATCTCCTCTAATTCCTAACTTTTGACTAAGTAGAACATCTGGAAAAACCAAACTATGTTAACAAAGGTAAAGTAAACTAAAACCTTCTTCCCTACTGGCTCCTGCCTCCTGCCTGAACCTGATGAGAAATATTCACACCGACCTACTTAGAGTAAACGCTGTAACCCTATCTTGCTCTTAACAGTCGTTTGGATACTGCATAAAGCTGGACTTGTATTAAAGTTGCAAGTGTAGGTTGCTAGGGGTTCTTTTTGATAATTAAATACCCGGACATTGTAACCAAAGTTCCGTGCACTGCTACCCAAGCGATTTACGAAGTCGTAGCGCTCTACATAGTCTAGTAAGCTCCAAATTTGCTGATTCACGATTAAGTCTACTCGTGCGGGTTCTTTTTCAGAACCTGGATATGCTATCCAATTATCCAATAGCTTTCTTTCAGAATTTTGTTGTGCCCACCATAAACTGGGGACGGTCAATCCTTTTGGGTTTATGGTGTTGGCTGTGATCACATAGTCTTTTGGCTTTGTCAATAAGTCTAGTTCCAGAGGCGCACTAGAAGGCGACGGTATTGAGGGGGTTTGTGCTAGTGAGGGCGGGACTAGTAAAGTGGTGAGGCTAATGGTTAGTAATAATGAAAGTAATCTCTGGCGATCGCACAATTTAGGTATATGCATAGCTGATACTAATTTGTAATTAAGGCATTAGTAAAAATTCGCATAATTTAAACTTTGATGGCAACGATGCGAATTCTTCGATAGTCTGCTGTCCAAGTTCCTTTTTGATACAGCGTTGGCTTGAGATATTCCTCCACGACGCGAATTACTTGTATTTGTTGCTCACTAGACAGTCCTGCTAAAAAAGGACTAGCAAACATCTCAATCCAGTTGGCCATTCCTGCTTCTCCTTCTGCTAAAGGAGTTGGACGCGCAAAAAGCATGGCATGAATAACATCGAAGCCTTGCTGTTCTAGTAGGGTGGCGTACTCGCCAATACTAGGAAAATACCAAGGATTTAGGGCTTGTGTGGGGATATTAATTGCTTCTAAGGCGCTTTCTAAAGCTGTGGCGATCGCTTGCACATTTCCTTTACCACCAAATTCTGCCACAAAACGGCCTCCGGGTTTTAAAGATTGATGGATGGAAGCGATCGCACTATCTGCTTCTTTCACCCAATGTAGTACAGCGTTGGAAAACACAGCATCCAATGGCTTATCTACTTGAAAGTTCCTAGCATCAGCAACATTAAAGCGGATATGGGGATAGTTTTCTCTGGCTTTTTCGATCATCGCGGGTGCAAAATCAACTCCCATGACTTCAGCACCAGCTTGGGCAATTTTTTCTGTGAGTTGTCCCGTACCACAGCCAAGATCCAAAATGGATTCTCCTGGCTGAGGGTTGAGGAATTTTAGTAAGTCCTCACCATACTGCCAGACAAAGCCGTGTTTATCTTGGTAAAGAGCAGCATTCCAAGAATTTTTAGGTATTGAAAGATTATTCATAAGTAGTGAAATTACAGTGTGTTGATTTGCCGATTCATCACCGCCTAATTATCACAGTAGAAAATATTTTTAACTATGTCCAATATATATTTTCACCTTAACTAATATTTTAAAGATATGAGTTTAGGTAACAGATGGAACTACGACATTTGCGCTACTTTGTCACCTTGGCCGAAGAATTGCACTTTGGACGGGCGGCGGAACGATTACACATTGCCCAACCTCCCCTAAGTCAACAAATTCGGCAGCTAGAGGGAGAATTGGGTTTTGAACTGTTTCATCGCACGAAACGAAAAGTACAGTTAACAGAAGCGGGGCAAGTGTTTCTGAGTGAAGTGCAGCAAATTATCAGGCAATTACAACAGGCAATCCAAGTCGGGCGGCAAACCAGTCGCGGCGAAATTGGACAGTTGGTGGTCGGCTTTGTCAGTTCTGCGGCGTATAATATTTTGCCTATTATTTTGCGAACTTTTCGTAGTTACGTTCCTGGTGTGAACATCGAGTTGCATGAACTGACTACAGATCAACAGTTAGAGTGGTTACGAGAGGGTCGAATGGATGTAGGATTATTGCGTCCACCTATTGAAGAAAATAGATTTAACTGCGAAACAATTTTTCAAGAGTCGCTGATGGTGGCACTACCTGAAGCACATTTGCTAGCGAGTCAATCTAATGTATGTTTGACATCCCTTGCCAATGAACCGTTTATTTTATTTCCCAGGATATTAGCACCAGGACTTTACGACTTAATCATTAGTCTTTGCCAGCAAGCAGGCTTTAGTCCTAAGGTTGCCCAAGAAGCTATCCAGATGCAAACTATTGTTAGCTTAGTAGCAGCTGAGATGGGTGTGGCGATCGTCCCAGCATCTTTGCAAAATTTGCAACGGATTGGGGTGGTTTATAAAACTTTACAAGAACCTATCCCAAAAGTAGCGTTCGTTGCAGACGTTGGCGCAGCCATCGCAATGATTTGGCGAAACAATGAGACATCCCCAACTGTGTTGAAGCTTGTAGAAATAGTTAAACAAGCTGCCCAGCAGTGGTGAATAGGGCAGCTTGCAATAATTATTATCGCAATGCAGACACTCCCATAGGGCCACGAGTTACACCCAATTGATTTTGCAGTTTCAACTCGCGCCAGAGTTGAGAACCTGTAATCTCACCTTGCAGTAGTTGAGTATAACAATGTATTGTTTTATTCACTTGTTCTGGTGTTTCATTGACAAACTCAATGCGAAACTGACGTAATCCTAGTTCTATGAGACGCTGTACGTACTCGGCTCCGGTTTGAGCAGTGCCGTTAAATACAGTATTGCGACAACCTACATCTGCTTTGAGGACGTGTTCGCTACCAATGCGATCGCGCAATTTCACTTCCTGCTTTTCACAAGGTCGTCCACAGTTAGTGTAGTCTGTACCTGTAGATAGAAAGGCACAAAATACACAATGTTCCATGTGAAACATCGGCATGTGTTGATGGATTGTCACCTCAAACCACTGGGGTGGGCAACTGGTGAGCAGGTCTTGTAGTTGGGTAATATTCAGGTCATAGGATGCCGTCAGCCTTTCTAAACCAAAGTGTTGCTGAAAGTAGTCTGCTGTTAGGGGGTTGGCAACATTGAGCGAAAAATCTCCAATACAACGATCTTGAGCAAAGAATTGCAATTGGTCATAGTTGCGTATTAGATAGCCATCTGCTTCTGAAGCACGTACTTGCTGCAAAATCCAATTTTCCCCCGGTTTGGTAATTCGGGGAGGTGCGACCCATATTGTGGGGAGTGGGGAGACGCGATTAATCGCGTCTGTACAGGAGTTAGGAGTTAGGAGTGAAGAATTGTCTGCTTTGTTTTTTTGCTGTTGTTGGCGCACCATTTGAACGGCTTCTCGGTAGGCGCGGGGGTCTTCAAATTCACAGTATAGGATTTCAATACCAGCTTTCAGGGCAGCTTGGAGTTGCTTGAGGTTTCGTACTAAGACGATGAGTGAGGGAGATGTAGCTTTTGCTTCCCGCAGGGTGGGAGATGAGGAGGGTAGTAAGTCTTGGAAAGAGACGTCAGAACGTAATTGCCAGCGTTTGGGTTGACTTCGCAATTCTTCCAACTTTGCTACGATTTCCCGCCGCATCCGGTTCAATTCACTGACGGGCAACATAAAAGTACCACTGAGGTAGTTAGTTAGCGTTCCTAAACAGAAAGGTGTGTTACCGAGACGACCGAATTGTTCTTGTAAACGGTCTGCATCTAAGGGTTTGGTGTGTGCCTCCACTAGTACAATTGCAGACTCTACTTGGACAATATTACCGAGTCGATCGCGGGCGATCGCAATCAAGGCCTGACCAACTTCTCCATAAACCTCCAAGTCAATCGGACGTTGAAATTGGGGATTTTCGCCTGCAAAACTCTGCCGCAGTTGCTTATCGAGTTCTGGATCGCTGGTTTTCCAAATGCGATCGCCTATATGCACTCGGCGCAAGTTCAAGTCATTTCGCCCAAATGTCAGCATGGTTTCTTTACCTTTGGACACCACAGCATAAACCCGGCCGCCTTCTTCCTTCGCTTCTGGATGACCGCAGTCAAATACAATTCCATCTCCCGGTTTTACAGGCGCTTCCAGTTTTACTGTTACCTGTTCGTTGTGAATGCGGCTGACTTCACCCAAATAAACCCCACGTTTTTTACCAAAGCGGGCATGAACTAGTTCCTGATTATTAATCCCGCCAAACCAACCCGTGTAGAGTCCGCGAGAAAATGCCATTTCTAAGTTGTAGTGTTCTTGATCTGATTGACCTCTCCCCCAGCCCCTCTCCATAACGGGGGTTAGAGGGTTAGGTCTTTCTAATTCCGCCATTACTCCATCCAAAGCTTGCCGATAAACACGGGTGACATTAGCAACATACTCTGGGGCTTTCAAACGACCTTCAATCTTGAGACAAGTTACTCCTGATTTGACCAAATCTGGCAAAACATCTAACCCTGCTAGGTCTTGAGGACTAAGTAAATATTTGCGATCGCCTAAATTCACAACTTCGCCATTAGCGATTAAATCGTAGGGCATCCGGCAAGCTTGGGCACATTCACCTCGGTTAGCAGAACGTCCGCCTAAAGCCTCGCTAGTCAAACACTGACCAGAATACGCCACACACAAAGCACCGTGAACAAAGACTTCCAAGGGCAACGAAGTTTCCTGTTGGGCAATCTGCTGCTGAATTTTATTGATTTCCTGAAGAGAACATTCACGCGCCAGCACCACCAATTGACAGCCGAGGGACTTGGCAAATTCCACTCCAGCTGCACTAGTGATCGTCATTTGGGTGGAAGCATGGATGGGAAAATCGGGCGACAGGTGACGGATGAGACGGCATACACCAATATCTTGAACAATCACCGCATCCACACCTGCGGCAATAATTGTGCGGAGATATTGCTGCGCTTCTGCTAGTTCTTTGGGAAATATTAGTGTGTTGACAGTGACATAACCCTTTACGCCGCGACGGTGCAGAAATGTCATCAATTGGGGTAAGTCCGCCTCAGTAAAATTTTGTGCCCGCATTCTGGCGTTGAAGCGATCCAAACCGAAGTAAATCGCATCTGCCCCATTTTCCACAGCAGCTTTAGCACAGTCCCAGTTACCTGCTGGCGCGAGTAGTTCGGGACGTTGAAGGGAGGTTTGGGAGAAAGGGCGATCGCTTTTCATCAGATTTAGGGAGGGTTAACTAGCACCATAGTGATTTTATCGAAGTTATTAGGGGATGGTGCGTTTTGCCGCAGGCATCGCTATCGCCACGCTAATGTTTTAGTTCACCTGGAGGTGATGAAAAAATGATCCTGGGTTCAAATATTGTGTGTACATTGTCCACTAACATCAGTTATGCTGTAGATAGAGACTCAGCTAAAGGTGAGAATTAGTCATGTCAGAAATATCATCTGCAAAAGATTGTCGTATCGATTTACGAGTTACGCAAGAGCAAAAAGAACTATTAGAACTTGCTGCGAGTCTTAAAGGAATTTCTTTGAGTGCTTATACACTTTTTCATGTTTTGTCAGTTGCCAAGCAAGATATAGATGCAAATGAAAGGCTTGTGCTGTCAAATCGTGATAGAGATTTGTTTATGTCAGTAATGGAAAATCCGCCAGAACTGAAGGGAAAACTCAAATCTGCTATTCACAAATATAGACAGAAGTATGACAAGTGATAGCGAGGCAAGATGGAATTTTGTACCAATTGATAAAACGCATCAAAAAGATTCTTTTGATTGCGGTTATACAATTTTGAATGATTATCTTAAGAAATATGCACGCCAAAATAATAATAAAGGAATTGCTAAAACATTTGTAGCAATTCCGGCATCAGGAAGCTTGAAGATTGATGGCTATTATACTGTCAGTGCCAGCATTATTAAGTATGAATCATTACCGGAATCTTATAATCGTGGAATGCCTGCCTATCCGATTCCAGCAATGCTGATTGGGAGATTAGCTGTAGATAACTTGATTAAAGGACAAGGTTTGGGAGGTGAATTATTAGCTGATGCTTTCTATCGTGCTGTTCGTGCTTCTCAAGAAATTGGTATGTACGCCGTGAGAGTTGATGCTATCGATTTACAAGCAAAGGAATTTTATCTCAAGTATGAGTTTATTCCTTTTCAAGACAATGAACTATCACTATTTCTGCCGATAGCAACCATACTTAGAGAGTTCGGTTAACTTAATTAGGCGAATATTAAAGGATTTAAATTTAGGGTAGATGCCCAAGAAAATTAGAGAGTTAAAAGCTATTTTGTTGAAGGCTGGGTTTGTCTATCGTCCTGCAAAAGGTAGTCATACCTTCTGGACTCACCCATTGATACCTGATGAACCAGTTACGATTGCGGGAAAAGATGGAGACGATGCACCCCGATACTTGGAAAAGCAAGTCAATCGTGTTTTGAAACAATTAGAAGAAATAGAGGAGGAATAATGAGCGATCGCTACAGTATGGTAATTCAATGGTCAGATGAGGATAATTGCTACTTGGTACACTTACCAGAATTTCCTTGGCAGCAATTCCACACTCATGGTAAGAGTTATGAAGAAGCCGCTAAACATGGGCAAGAGGTGATTGAGTCTCTGATTGAATGGTATGAAGAGCAAGGAAAGCCTTTGCCAGAACCAATTACTTTTCCTCAAAAACCGTTAAAAGTAGCTTAAATATTTTTAAGATACTCTGCACTAATAGGGCGATATTAGCCCTCATTTATCTACAACGATTGCTTGCCTATGTTGCTCAATTAGTCAACAATATCTACCCTTGATCCACCCAAAGTTACAAAATTTGATGAATACTCTCTACAACCTGCTCAATAAAATCTACTGTATCACCAACCATTGATTCGTCGATATACCAGCGATTACCTATGTTGAGGGTAGGATCTATATCTGCTTCATGAGCAATTTTATTTCTGCGATCCACAATTAAAGCAAGTTGTTGCTTAATATTTTTAGAAGGCTGACTCATTTTAGTAGCAACTTCATCCCACAATTTTTTATCCGAAATTTGTCTGATTGCATCAGCTATTTTGTCAGGTTGCTGAAAGCTTTGATAACTTAAACGTTCTCGAATCTCGTCTTCTAACCATGAAGTATTATTTAATCTGTTCAAAATACTATTTGATATAGCTGGAATTAAACCAGAAATAGTATGAGACTGCTGTAAAAAGTTAGCTCCATAAACCTGCTGTATATCACTCTCTATCCAAGAGGCAATATCTATGGCTATTCTTCTATCCTCACGGGCGCTTCCCAAGGAAACTTGAAAACGGGAAAAGGCCGATTGAGCGGTATTAGCTGAAGATGTTGGTTCAGCACGTTGTCCTCGATGAATTTCCAGCATACCCAATGTGACAACCTCATGAATATAATAATCCAAGGCACTAACAGTTAGAACTAGAGCAGCTCGTAAAATGTCTGAAAGATCCAAAGCAGCAGTAGCTTGAGTCTTGACGGAAGTATGAAGAGCAATCAGATCCCGAACACGCTGGATACTAATGCGAAATTGGTCAAGCGCTGACTGCATAACTGGATGATAGTGCAATAATTTTATCTGCTAAGTCAGAAAAAGTTTTTTTAAACTCCTCTTGCTTTGCCTGATTATTATCTAACACCTTGCCTTTTTGATTTAACTGATCAGGTGTTAGCGCATAAACAGGTGTCCTGTGTTGCTGTGATAGAGCAATTAAGCTGTTAAAGTTAGAAATTTTTGTCAGGGTAAAATTCCTATTAATATCCTGATTAGAATAGACATTATTAGGCAATAGCAGATTATTATCACGTAAAATTGGAACTAGTTGAGAAACAACTCTTCGCTCAATTTTCTCTATCCATGTTTGAAATGCTGCTGTTTCTTTACCCCTAATAATTCTATAGTTTTGAACTATCGTTCCTAAAAATTTCAAGGTAAATTCTGGAAATGGATAAGTAGCTTCCTTTAATATAGGGTTTCCGCTTGCCATCCTTGCCCAATTACACCACTTTGGTAAAATCCTAGATAGAGAATCAATTGCCATCACAGAAAAGAAATCAGCAGTTGTAGGCACTAAGAAAAAGTCACTTGTCATTAGTAAGTTCTGATTAATTGCTCCTAAACTTGGACTCATATCAATCAGAATATAGTCAGCATTAAATTTATTAGCAGTTTTTTCTAAGAGATCAGAAATAGCACCTGGCAAGTTTTTGAGTGTCTGAATTGATCCACTGAGTTCCTGTGCGATACCTAACGTTACTTCGTATTCAGCAAAGCCGACATGACCAGGTAATAAAAATAAACCTTCTTGTCCTTCTATCGGAATACAATCTACAGCTTCAATAGCCCGTGGCTGTGACTCAAAAGCAGCAGCCAAGCCAGTTTTTATATTTGAATGTGTATTGTAGATGTTTTCTATCCTTGTTTCGTCATCTTCAGTTTCTTCTTTTAAAGCTATTCCTGTTAGATTACATTGAGGATCTGTATCTACAAGGATAACTCTTTTACCCTTTGAAGCAAGCATCCAACCTAAATTAAAAGTCGTTGTGGTCTTACTGACACCACCCTTGTGATTGAATAAGGCAATCTTATAAACCATCTTATTTTGCTTTTGATACTTCTGAAATATTTTGAGTACAGGTATCATTTCAGAACCTGTATGACTTAAATATAGCTTCTAAAAAGCTTAGACAACAGCAAGGTTTTTAACGCACCCTTATGCCAATCCTTCAATATCAGCACTTTCCTCTTCCGATTCAACAGGCTCAAACTTCACTTTGTTATATAAATCCTGTAAGGAAATCTCAAAAGGTACGGTTACAAGTGCGATCGCTTCATCTTCTTCATCATATTCACGAAGCGTCCATTGCTTTTTCCCCGTTTTAGAAAATTGATCTACATGAATTCGAGTTGGGTCAATTAATAGGTATTCTTGGAAAGTTGAAATAGTTCGGTAAGCCTGAAATTTATCTTCGCGGTCATACCCTTTGGTCGATTTTGATAAAACCTCAACAATAATCTGTGGATTAAGAATTATATCCTTTCGGTTGTTAAAAAACTCTGGTTCACCCGCCAGAATCATCACATCTGGATAAGTGTAGGTACGCTTTTGGAGTATCCATAGACGAACATCACCCATAAAAACCCGGTAGTTCTGCTTTTTAAAAGCGAAATTTAACTCAGTACTTAAGTTGAGTGCTATTTGATTATGATTTACTGTTCCACCCGCCATAGGAATTATTTCCCCATCAATGTATTCACTTTTGTAGTCAGCAGCTTCTTCTAGCTCTAAATATTCCTCTGGGGTATAGTATCGCTGTTTTGTTATTTGCATAATTTTATCAGGTAGCAATGTTTAACGATACGCAGCGTCTAATGACTCATGTTTACTGAACAGTTTAACGTGGTTAGATAGAGATGTTATGTGCTTTGTACAAAGTGAGCGTAGGCGCAGCCCAAACTAGGTAAGCTAAAACACATCTAATTTGCATATTAACCCAAGTTGCTAGTTACTCTTATGGGCGATCGCTTTGGGACAGTAAAGCAATAAAATGCCCTCCAAGAAGAGAAAATTAGGAGGGCTAAATGCTAAACGAAATAATTTCCATATATGCTATCATAGACGACCTGTTAAAGGCGATTGGGCATAATGAAGATTGTCGTCGAGAGATGAATGACGCAGAAATTATTACAACGGCAATAACATCGGCGATGTTCTTTAATGGTAATCATAGTAAGGCTTGTACCTATATGAAAGAACATAAGTTGATATCTAATATGTTAGAAAAGTCACGATTTAACCGGAGATTACACAGTGTCTCAATGTTAATCAACGACTTGTTTCATCAAGTGGGAATGGCACTGAAGGAAATTAGTGATTCCACTGAATATCTTTTAGACTCGTTCCCAGTGCCCATCTGCGATAACATCCGTATCTTTAATGTAAAAATAATACAGTCGGCGCAGTATAGAGGTTACATCGCATCGAAAAAACGATATTTTTACGGGGTTCGAGTTCAGTTATTAACAACCAAAAATGGTATTCCTGTCGAATTTGTGTTTATGCCTGGTAGTGCCAACGATGTACGTGCTTTAAATGCCTTACCCTTGAATCTACCACCTGGTAGTGAAATTTATGGTGATTCAGCTTACACCGACTACACGATTGAGGATGACTTGGAACAAACAAGTCACATTTCTTTAAAAGTCATGAGGAAAAAGAACTCCAAGCGTCAAGACCAGCCTTGGAATCAATATATTAAACAACATACTCGGCATTATATCGAAACTGTGTTTAGTAGTATCACTTGTGTTTTTCCAAAATCAATACATGCAGTCACTTATCAAGGGTTTTTACTTAAGCTACAAGCATTCATTTTTTCTTTTACTCTTCAACAAGCTTTTATTGAATAAGTAATTTATACAACTAATAGGCATTTAAGTAGCTGAATGCTGGCAACAATGGCATCGGCACGTTGGCGCTAGGCACCAACTTTGTTGTACGCGATCGCATGAATTGAGTGATAACAAGTGCATATCAGTCGATAACCAGCAACTTGGGTTATTAAAATTTTCTCAATATCTTGTGGGGTGGGCATCTTGCCCGCCCTGATTATGCAACTTGAATGCCGATTAGCTTATTACTATTTAAATTCACAAAGTAGCTCACATCCTATTGATAACCAGCTGCTTGTAACAGAAACAACTTGGCATAACGTCCTCCTAACTGTAACAATTCTTTGTGAGTTCCTTGTTCTATAACTTCTCCGTTTTCTATAACTAGAATTTTGTCAGCCATTCTTACGGTCGAGAAGCGATGAGAAATCAAAAGCACCATCTGATTTTGAGTAATAGCGCGAAAATGATTGAAAATTTCAAACTCAGCTTGGGCATCTATTGCTGATGTTGGTTCATCTAACACCAAGATATCTGCTTGCGATCGCATAAAAGCACGAGACAGCGCAATTTTCTGCCACTGTCCCCCAGAAAGTTCCTGTCCTCCCTTAAACCAACGACCAAGTTGAGTCTGGAAGCTTTGGGGTAATTGGTCAATAAAAGATTGGGCCATGCCTTTTTCAGCAGCAGTTTTCCACTGTGTTTTGTTTTCGAGATGTTCTACATCGCCCACGCCAATATTTTCCCCCACAGTGAACTGGTAACGGACAAAGTTCTGAAAAATCACACCAATCCGACGCCGCAGCACATCCACATCCCATTCTTGCAAATCCAAGCCATCTAAGAAAATTCGCCCAGAGTCAGGGGTGTAGAGTCGGGTAAGTAGTTTGATTAAGGTAGTCTTACCGGAACCATTTTCACCGACAATTGCTAGTTTCTCTCTAGGTTTCAAATGCAGCGAAATATTTGTCAACGCTGGTTTGGAACTTCCTGGATAAGTAAATGAGACGTTCTCAAAACGGATGCCATCTTGAGGATTTAAACCAATAGTTGCCTTACCCCAAGATTTTGGTACTTCTTCTTCCAGGAAATCGTAGAGATTTGAGAGATATAGGTTATCTTCATACATCCCTCCAATAGAAGTAAGGGCATTGGAGAAAGTAGACTGTCCTTGGCGAAACACAGTCAGATACATTGTCATATCTCCCAAGGAAATCTTACCTAGCACCGTTTCCAGGACAATCCAAGCATAAGCTAAGTAAAAAGCAGCAGTACTAACTAAACCCAGCAGATACCCCCATAATCCTCGCCGCAGAGTCAAATCGCGGTCTTCGCCATAGAGTTGATCGAACAGGTTGCGGTAACGCCCTAGCAACATCTCTCCCAGTTGGTAGAGTTTGACTTCTGTGACAAAATCTTCTCTTGCTAGCAGATTTTCTAAGTAGTTCTGTTGACGAGTTTCTGGTGCACGCCAACTAAACAAGCGAAAGCCTTCTCCAGCAAACTTTGTTTCGGAAATAAATACAGGCATAGCTGCCAAAATCAGCACCACCACCGCCCAACCTGAGAAATTTACTAACAAAATGCCGTAGGTGAATAGGGAAAGGGCATTTTGCACTAACCCAAAGGTACGGTTTACTAAAGAAAGGGGACGAACTGATGCTTCTCGGCGGGCATTGGTCAATTTGTCATAAAATTCTGAGTCTTCAAACTGCCTAAGATCAAGTGTCAGCGCCTTTTCTAAGATTAGTACATTCACTCGCTGACCCATTAGCGCCCGCAATAACGACTGACAAATGGTGATTCCCCGTTGACTGCCTGCTAGTAAAATTACAGCGATCGCTTCTAATCCTACATAAGATAGAGAAGGATAAATATTGACAAAACCATTACTCTGTGAGTTAACTTGAGAGGCAAGTACCACTGCATCCACAATTAACTTACTGATGTAAGATATCGCCCCCGGTAAAAGACCAGCAACTATTGTTAAACTAGCCAGAAGAATAGTAAGCGATCGGCTAGTAGTCCATACTAGGCTTACAGCCCGTCCACTGTAGCGGAAAACCGTTAGTGATTGGCGCAGGATATTTCTTTTTTTTTAATCTTCATTTTTCTTGCCGCGAGATACCCCAGCTTGGGCGGATCTACTTAACTCTATATTAATCTTTATAAATTTTACAATACGGAAACTTCCCGTATAATAAATAGTTAGGTGGTAAACAGTTTGACTTAAAGTTAATTTCCTAGAAACCTCCGTGTTTATTGAAACTAGTAAAGGTCGAATAGAGTTTTTCCTTGACGAAAAGTTGGGACATTTTGCTTCGACTTTCGATCTTCCTTTATGGTCATGTTTTCAATCAAGATACAGTCGTCCAGATCTCATCGGGTCAAAAGTTTTCCTCGTTCTGCAAGGTGTGCATGAGACCAAAGATTTAGAGTATAGCTGGGAAAGCCTACCCTGTTATGTAGAAATATTGAGATAACGAGGGAGTGGTGGCAATACGGTTCGGATAAGGTTTTTTGATGACACGCCCTAGATCCAAAGACGCGATAAATCGCCGTCTTTACAATAATCAGTCCTTTGTAGAGACGGCGATTTATCGCGTCTCTTGCCTTAACCGAACCGTATTGGGAGTGGTGGGATACGCGCCGCAGTGACTTCCAACTTTACTCATCTCAAGCAGTTGTAAAAGAAACCTCCCAAGGAGATGCCAAAATTGCATCTCAACGACTAGAGATTATTCGCAATCTTGCGTTACTCGATCTGAACCAACCTGTACTTGATTTAGCAGAGCAATTTTTGGAAGGCAGTAGTCTTCCCGCAAAAGCTGATGTTGATGCTGTTCATATTGCAGTCGCAACAGTTCACAGTATGGATTACCTTTACATGGAACTGTAAGCACATAGCCAATGCCCAAATTCAAAGAAAATTGGCAGAAATCAGTCTTGATTTTGGATACGAGTTGCCGATTCTTTGTACACCCTATGAACTGCTCGGAGGTTAATCATGTATCAGGATGAGATTGTTGAAGAGATCCACAGAATTCGTGAAGAGTATTCTCGCTCCTTCAATCATGATTTGAAAGCCATCTTTGCTGATTTGCAAAAGCAGCAAGCCGAAGGCGGAAGAGAAGTTGTGAACTTATCACGAAAGCCCAGTCTAACAACACGTTGGAGCGGACGGGCGAGAGATATTGGTGAGGATGCGAAGGATACTAGCCGTCGCTCAACTTAGCTGTTATACGTCGTTATACATATAGCTCCAGAGGGTGCAATTGCACAGGTCAAAGTAGGGCGATCGCCTATCGCCGTAGGCTCGGTTGGCAACAGGAAACCCAGTATCACTTGTCTCTGGCAGTACTAACCAGAAGCCAGATTGCACTTTCAGCTGCAACCGTGGATGCGATCGCAAGGCTAAAATGAGAGGGCGATCGCTTCCTTTCACCAGCCTTCAAACGAGGAGATTCTCAAATGCCATTAGCTGAACTAATGTCACAAATCCAAGAACTTCCAAAAATTGACAAGCTTCGGCTAATGCAGTTCCTTGCTACAGAACTGGTCAAGGAAGAAGATGCAAACTTCTTTGTTGCGAACCGGGAGTATCCAGTCTGGTCGCCGTACAATTGTTCTGAGGCTGCCAATGTCTTGATGAATCTTCTGGCGACAAAGCAGCAAGAGAAGAATGGTTGACACTCAAAAATTTCCCTACAAAATCATTGATAGTAGCCTTGGCATGGTTGATCAAATGCCATACATACCTTTGAGGCTCAGTCTTAATGATCAATCTCTGAACACTGAAGGTTTATTGGATACAGGTGCAAGCGTTAATGTTTTGCCCTATGAGTTGGGTTTACAACTGGGCTTAATTTGGGAAGATGAAACTCTCTCAGTTCTATTGACAGGAAACTTGGCTCGATTTGAAGCTCGTGCAGTCGTTGTTGATGCTCAAGTCAGTTCATTCCCCACCATTAATCTTGCATTTGCTTGGACACAAGCATCCAATGTGCCTTTAATCTTAGGGCAAGCTAATTTCTTCTTTGAGTTTGATGTTTGTTTCTTCCGTGCGCGTTCTGAATTTGAAGTTCGTCCCAAAGAGGTTGGATAAAATGAAGATAGGAGCGTCAGTTGGCAGCGATCGCTGAGGTACGGTCTAATAATCTTGTTGCATACCGACTGTACAAAGTCTCTGATTTTCGGTGCATTAGGATTAATGTCCATAATGCACCCTACCAGATTCAAGCCAATGTGCATGAGGTTTTCCGACTTGTGTGTACACAGTAAGTCTTTAGACCGGAGAGTGTCAACTCCACAATCTCCTACCTACTTTCCCATTTAATCTTTGATGAGCATCTTCCAATAAAGCTGGAATATCTAACTTTTTTGGACACCGAGGCAAACAGTCACCGCATTCTGTACAACGGTTACCTTTGATTCCAGGGAACCAATGACCGGCATTTTCAAACATTCCGTAACGATATTGCCCATAGTCAGTCATATCGTATGCCACTGCAAGATTTCGTAACCGCAATACCTCTGGAATATTGATATTTGCTGGACAGGGCAAACAAGCATAACATTGGCTACACTTATCAGTTTCTAAAGCAACTTTTTGGTGATTTTCTAACCGTTCAAAAGCAGAAATTTCTGCTGATGTTAACTCTTCATCATCGTCAGCGATTCGCAAAGGTTCCCTTAATTCATCTGGGTTTGCTGGGCCGATACTCAAAGTAGTAATACGGCTATCAGCAAGTAAAAATCGATAGTTTAATTCTAAGGGTGAATACGGATAACACAGGTCTTTTAGAGTTTGGGGTGGTGTATAGAGGCGTCCCCCCTTATCAGCAGGGGAAATAATGAAAATGCCCATGTCCTTTTCAGCAGCTAGTTGAATCGCTGGTGCGTGCCGTTGGAAAAAATAGTAATAATGCAGATTGACAAATTCAAAAAAATCTGTATTTATTGCTGCCTGAATTAGCTCTAATGACCCGTGGCTAGAAAAACCAACGTGTCGCACTCGACCATCAGCAACAGCTTCTTCTACGGCTTGCATACAGCCATTTTTGGCTTGCACCCACTCTAAATGTTGCCAGGTGTTCAAGCCATGAACGCCTAAGCAATCTAAATAATCTAGCTGTAATCGTTCTAGGGATTCGTCGATGCACCGACGCATGGTGTCAGCATCTGCTGTGGCAGAGATTTTGGTAGTGATATAAAGCCTCGTTCGGGGTACTGACAACCCAGCTTTTAACGCCCTACCAAGATACTCCTCACTTTTGCCGTAACCTCTGGCGGTTTCTAGATGATTAATTCCTAACGCTAAGGCTTGTTCGATAGTCTGGTGAGCATTTTCAAAATCAGCCAGGTAGCGCATTGTTCCCAGAGAAAAAACCGAGAGGCGCAGATTCGTTTTCCCAAACCGTCGGTATTGCATCTTTAACAAAGAGTTAGGACTTAGGGAGTTAGAAGTTAGGAGTTAAAAGTTAGAAGTTAAAGGAAGTAATTCATAACTCTTAACTTTTAACTTTTTTTGCTTAGGAGTTAGGAGTTGAAGCAAAATCACTCCTAACTCCTAACTCATAACTCATAACTCATAACTTTTTTAACTGTCATCATTACCAAAGCGCTTAATCAAATCTTCAGGACGGAGATTGGAAACAAATTCACGGAAGGCTTGCTGTTCGGCTTCATCTGCATCACGATCGACAGGAATAGAAGCATCAGCAATCACTTCTTCCATTACCCAAATGGGGGTATTTGTACGGAGGGCAATGGCGATCGCATCGCTAGGACGCGCATCAATTTCTTTTTTAACCTCGCCTTGCTGGACGATTAGAGCTGCATAAAATGTATCCTTTTGCAAGGAATGAATGATCACCTTTTCTAGAGTCATATTCCAAGTCTCTAGAAGATTCACAATCAGGTCGTGGGTTAAGGGTCTGGGAGGCTTTTGATTCTCCAGCGCACCCATAATTGCCCTAGCCTGTTCCTGACCGATGTAAATTGGCAAAGCCCGCCGATCTGAAGAATCTTTCAAAAGGACAATCGGGCTACGAGTTATGGCATCTAATGCTATGCCAGCGACTTTCATTTCAATCATTGCCTAAGCCTCTACAATGCTTCGAGAGCCTTGGATGCTGTGTAACAAATAGTACCCCTTTTTTGGCGGTTTTGCGACAGTAATAAACATAAGCATTCGTTCTCTATAATTGCTTCTATTAAACTCCGAACTTGTGGTGAAAACCAGAGTAAGTCAAATTGGTCTTCTTCGACAATAACCTTCTTACCCAAGTATGCCTTGTGAAGGATGCTAATGTGTTAATATTCCTATACGAAAAAAGTCAGAAAATATACTTGGATGTTGGAGATTTCTGTGAGAATTACCAATTGATTTCAAGCAAAAATAGGCAATAAATAGAGTTAGTTTGACAAAAAAGCCGTGTTTACAGGATTAATCCAGGCATTAGGAACGATGGAACCCTTAGGGGGTGATTCTTGGCAAATTACTTGCGTAAGCCATTCGTGTGAAGTAATTATGCAAGATTTGGCTTATGGTGACAGTGTTGCAGTAGATGGTGTTTGCCTGACAGTAGAAAAAGTTTTAAAAGACGGGTTTATTGCCACGGCTTCACCGGAAACGCTCCGTCGCACTACTTTAGGAGGTGAGCAAACGCAACAGCGATATGTCAATTTAGAAGCATCGCTAAGGGTGGGCAGTAAAGTTGGCGGTCATTTTGTGATGGGTCATGTAGACGGCATCGGTCAATTGCTAGTGGCAGAACAAACGGCTAGTTCTTGGGAAATGACCTTTATTGCTTCCGAGGCGATCGCACGGTATATTGTCCCCAAAGGTAGCATAGCTGTCAATGGCATCAGTCTTACTGTAGCGGCTTATGAGCCAGAACTCTCTCAATTCAAGGTGGCAGTAATTCCCCTCACATACACCGATACAAATCTTCGCTATTTGGTTTCTGGAAGTTTGGTGAATCTAGAAGGAGATATTCTCGGCAAATACGTCGAAAAATTCCTTTACCCTAGCAACCCACACACCACCACTGATGAAACTAGTATGGATGGCATCACACCCGCATTCTTAGCAGAACACGGGTATTTGTAATTGGGCATGGGGCATTGGGCATGGGGCATGGGGCATGGGGCATTGGGCATGGGGCATGGGGCATGGGGCATGGGGCATGGGGCATGGGGCATGGGGCATGGGGGATTGTTCTTGTCTCCCTCATCTCCCTCATCTCCCCCTGCTCCCCCTGCTTCCCCTGCCCCTCAGCTTCTTCTAACTTCCTGGTTCCTGGCTTACCTGAGCAGTTTGCAAGCCTCGTACTAACTGGCTGAGGGCGCTTTGTAATTCCACGCCTGGGTCAGTAGCAATCCACCCGTTCGGTGTCAGGTGACGAACTTCAAAGTGCAGGTGAGGGCCTGTGGAGTTCCCGGTGCTGCCAACTAGCCCGATGACAGTTCCAGGTTGTACCCACTGACCGGGTTGAACAAGGATTTCTGACATGTGACCGTAGAGAGTTTGTTCAGCAGATTTGTGATTTAGGATAACGGTTAAACCATAACCACCCACCCAGTTAGCAGTTTCCACTTGACCAGCAGCAGCAGCCAAAACTGGTGTTCCCGTAGGCGCACCTAAATCTGTACCAGCATGGAAGCGTTGATTACCTGTGATTGGATGAATTCGCCAACCAAATACAGAAGTGATGGCAGCAGGTATAGACAATGGATACATCATCCCCGTACCACTATAGGCAACTCTCCCTATGTAGGGGATTTGCGGCAATACTGATGCCAGTGAGAAGTCATAAGCTACGTTGCTGGGACGAGGTGCAATGTTGCCATCTGCCATTGGTGGAGGTAAAGTACCGCCACTGGGTGCGATGGGAGTTGCACTCACTCTCGTGGGGCTGAACTCGCTAGGACTTGGGATAAACCGATTAGGGCTAAATCCGCTCTTGGTGACGCCGCTAGAACCACTTTGAGTTGGAGTACTACGCCATCTGCTGGTATTGCTAGAAGAAGATGCAATCTGCCGTACGGGTGGAACTACTGGTAATTGTGCATTTTGACTTCTTCTAAGCCAAGTAGGTGCTGGTTTACTATTAGAATCAGCTACACTCCTTTGCGGTACTTTGGCGCAAACGCCGCCTAATACACTTTGCCCTGATGGCAAAATGGCTCGACAACCACTGGAGCGTTCTGTGAGAATTACAGAATTTGGTGCTTGATAAGTAGCCGTGGCACCACTGTCATAATTATTAGGATCAATATAGGCGTTATTATAATCCTTGGTTTTTTCCGCAGTTGCACTGACAGCGCTGTTCGAGTTATTTGATGGTTGAGCAACTTCTGGAAGTTTTTCAGGTAAAGAGCGGAAAGGGGTATTGGGTTTTTCCTGTCTCACCCGTGCAGGAGTAACCTGGGATGCTTCTACCTTGGGTTTTGACTGTCTGGTAATCACAACAGGTTGAGCAGCTTCGATTTTGGGTGTAGACTGCCTAACTGGCTCTTTTGATTGAGCAACCTCTGGCTTGGCTAATCTCTTTCTGAGTCTGGCTCGCCGTTGGGAAAATTCCGGTTGTGCTTGAGCGGCTTCGGGCGCAACAGTCTGCTTTTTAATTGGATTTATAACTGCTGAAGGCTTGGAATTTTCAACTGTGGGAACTATGTTGTCTATTTGTGTTTCCGTTTGGGCAAACACAAAGCCGCCGCTAAGGAGGCTGACGCTACTCAGCCAACAGAGGCTCTGAGCTGGTAGTGTTGAAGCAAAACGTTTTTTTGTTAGACCTTGCTGCCATAAGTAATGTAAACGATGAGGGGCAGAATTATTGCGCTGCGTCATTTGTTCTCTCAGTTGTGTAGTAATTAGCCTAAAGAGATGATGCTAGTGGTTTGTCTTGCCCAAAGAGCGGAATTTTGAACAAACCTCAAATTTAAACGGAAGATTTATGGTACCCCAAACTGATTGTACCGGGTTCAATATAAATTTCCGGTGTAATTAGTCCCTTTGTGTCATGTGTTTCTAAATCAACTCGTAAATTTCCTTGAGAAGTCACCCCAACTACTTTACCTGAAAGATTGTTGACGTAGACGCGATCGCCCATATTTATAAGCAAATCTAAATAGTGAGACAAGAGTACCTTTACTCCTTCTTGGTAAAGGCACTCCATACCGGATTCTATTCCTAGCAAGACTTTAGAGGTGAGCATTTCCAGACAACAAATTGCTCTGAAATCTTGAGAAGCTTGCCACGATTCCAGATTGATTCCAGTTTCTGGTACTGGGTTTGTCCAGTTAATACCAACACCAATTACTGCTTGAGTGATTTGTCCTTTGTTTACTTTGGTTTCTGTCAAAATGCCGCCTAGTTTGCGACCATTTAAAACTAAATCGTTGGGCCACTTTATCCCAACATCTACACCGCATTGGCGCAATTGAGACGCAATTCCCCAAGCAGTAGCAAAAGTTAGCTGGTAGCTGTCAGTAGCCTCTATTTTGTGGTCTAAACAAATCGCTACGGAAACATATAATCCGCCAACCGGAGAAATCCACTCACGGCCCCATTGTCCCCGTCCAGCAGATTGTACAGTGGCGATTACTACTGTTCCTGAAATTGCCCCTTGGTTGAGTAAGTTCCAGAGGGTTTGATTTGTTGAAGAGACACTTTCAAAAAAGTGGAGGGAAAATGGTAAATATGTATACTTACGCCCTGCTTTCAAGGCTGCTTCCAAGTTTTGCAAATTAAATCCCACAGCAATTAACCCAAATTCCGTTGTTCAAGTTAGCATTGATTGGCTGATGAGTGAGTTCTGTTTAGGTTTGGTTGAAGATGCACACTTGGCACTGGCACAATTGGGAAGGACTGCCCTATCTAACTTGTAGTATTCTGGAACGTTGGCATCACGGCTTCTTTACCCAGCAGTTTTGGCCGCGATCGCCACAAGTTATCACAGAAGTATTGCAACCAGAGGCATCAGTCTATCGCTTAAAGCAGGTTCATGGCAATACTGTTCTCACCCCTCAAGAAGTTGAAAGCATCTTTTGCTCTGCTGAGGAGGATTTAGCATCGGCGGATGGTTTACTTAGCGAACAGCCTCTCCAAGCCATTTGGGTAGCTAGTGCAGATTGTACACCCGTGTTGATTGGGGATGTGCAAACTGGACGGGTAGCAGCATTACACGCGGGCTGGCGAGGGACTGCTAAGAAGATTGTCCCCTTAGCGATCGCTCGATTACAATCTCAAGGCAGTAGACTCGATGATTTACGTATTGCGATGGGGCCAGCGATCGCTGGTGAGGTTTACCAAGTCTCTATCGAAGTGGCTGCTGAAATTGGGGCTAGTATTATACCATATAACAACGAAGAAAAAATTGTTCAAGCATTGTATGAATTACCAAATTCACCCTTACTAGAAGATCCTAATCCTGGAAAGGTAAGGTTAGATGTGCGGCGAGTGAATACCTTACAACTGGAAAATATGGGGATTAGTGCAGAACAAATTGCGATCGCACCTTATTGCACTTTCCAAACTCCAGAGCATTTCTTTTCTTACCGCCGGGAGAAAGAGAAAAAAGTTCAATGGTCAGGTATCGTTAGTGGTGAAACGAATCAGCAACCCCTATTTTCAAATTAGATTCTCATCTAAGATTGGAACTTGGAGAATGGAAAATATTCTTGCTAAGTCTTGACTGAATTGGTTTAGGGAACTTAACTGCTCACCAATATCTCAAGGGTTAATAAACATTTCGGTTTGTTAACTACCAACTGCATGATGTCCAGCCACAAGGAACCTATGATGGTATCAGGAATATCATTTCCAACATGAACGGGAATTACAAATTCAGTTCCGTCAATGATGAGTTTGCCTTCATAGATATCAAATTGTGCTTCCCCTCGCGCTGTCTGCATCTCGATTTGTGCGCTCATTAATGACCACTCCAATACTTCCAAGTCTTGGGTATTGATGGCTAACCACCCATTTGTAAACCCGGTATCGAATAAAGCTTCAACAGAAAATTTCTCATCATTAGCAGCAACAAGCTCAATTTCAAATAGTAGCTCGCCATTATCCCCAAACGAACCTGCAATCATAACCTGCCGCAGGTTCCTGTATCGTTGAGTCGGAATATGGTGAGTTTTACTTCGTTAGTATTGCCATAAGCATCATGGATTTTTTGCGTTATTCCTAAGAATGTTGGGTCAATGAGGTACTGTTCTGTTTTAGGATCGATGGCAATATGCCAGTTGTAATGCGTTTCAATCAGAGTTGGACGTAAGCGCTCAAAAACAGCACGACACTTTATAGCAAAAGCATCACGTTCTTCCTGATAGTGGGGTACTTCTTCAGATGCTAAGGTTGATGCTTGTATAATGCGGGTGCGTCGTGGGTGCGATACCTGTGTCATATCAAGAAAATTTACGCGCTTGTGTGATTTTATTATGGCGTGATTTCGATTACTTCCCACAAACTATCTAGATTTAGGTTTTCTTCCTGCGCGTAGCTTGGCACTATCCACCAAAGATTGCATTTTCTCTAATCATATTTCATCACCTGTTTTTGACGAAGGGAACTAATTGCTAAGACTAAAATACTCAAAGTGATTCCTAAAACTGCATAACTCGGTAGAGCGAAGATAGTTATTTTCATAATGTATGGCAATTCCCCTGCTTTCACGTTCCATCGGTTTGCTAGAGAGTGGATGAGCCAGCCATGAATAACTGCTGTTTGCACTGCAAGACAGCAAACCCCTGCTAACCAAACAGACATTCTTCTCCTAGAAAATTTACAACTCCTGATTTGATACAGCAAATCATTTAGTAAAAAAACAACAGCAGGTATTAACATTACAGAACTAGTTTCTTGCGAATAGGTGATGCCAATACTCAAGCAAGAAACTATTGCCATTTCTGCTAAATATATTTTTTTTGACCATTCGGTGAAAGATTGCTGTAGATACCAATACCAACCCGCCAAACCCAGAAGTATCAAAACAATTAAGTTTGACAAAAGCTTGGCAAAAAATGGGTTATTGGGAAGTAATCTCGGCCCCACAACCATCAAATCTAGACGACTAATCGATATATAAGGGCTAACTGCGGGATCGGTTTGCCAGAGGGAAAATCCACGAAATGCATCCGAGACAAATTGTGTTAAAGAATTATCTGTCAAGGCTAGACCTAAAAATGCTAGACAAGTTACTGTGATCACAGCTACAAAAACTAGAGAGAATCGTCTCTTAAGTAGAAAATACAGAATGAATAATGCAGCTAATGTGGGTTTAAAAAGGGCAATTCCTAAGCAAATTCCTGCTAGAATATCCTGATTTTTTCTAGCGAATATAAACATCCATAAAATAAGAACTGCAATAAAAATTGCAACATTACCAACTTGAAGATCCCGAACTACGCCATAAATCAAGGCAACCGAAATTGTGCAAATAGTTCTGAAACTTCGTGACTTAGACTCTAGTAAAATATTCGCTCCCCACAAGGCTAAAGCAATTGCTAATATATGCATTAAAATCGATATTTTAAATGCAGTATTCATCGAAAAATAACCGAGAAACCAGATGAGAGGAATAATATTAGGTGGATAGACAAACGGTGGAAGAGAGCCACACACCGTAGTTATGCTACAGAAAGTCTGATTAAAAATCTCGACATTAAAAGGACTCAGATGCTGATGAGCCAATTTACTCGCCACATAATACCACTGAAAATCCCATAAAGGTGGATTTGGCTGATTTAGGAAATAAAGTAGCCAACCTGTATAACAGAGGAATCTTGTAACGACTAATACAACACCTGCTTGGATGAGGAAGTTAACAATTGGTTGACGAAAAAATTGTATCAACCGTTGCATTACTGAAGATTTTAAGAATAAAGAATTTTTCCAGGCTGCCTTTTCTCCATCTAATCGCCAATTATTTCTGAGAATTATAGCAACTAAAATTACTATAATTAGGTTCCAAAAACCAAAACTTATCATTATAATTATTTTTGCATTTAGTAAATAATATCGCTAAAGTGAATCTAGATAATAAATACTAAGGTATCTTTATAACTACTTCATATAATTTTGACAATGACTCTCTTTTCCCCAAAAGAATGATTAATAAAAGCCGGGAAAGACGTATTTACGTATATACATAACCTGATTATTTTGTACAGCTTGTAAGTTCTCTACCATTGTTTAATCTTACTTATTACATAAAGCGTCGCTCAACAACTCGCGGTGCATTAATGCTCTATCTACTAAAGATTGTATTTGGTCTGGTGATAACGGATCGCCATTAGCGTAATGCTCCATCCAAGTCAGACTAATCAAATTAGGGTCATCTGGTAAACTAGCTAAATCCCATCCAGGCATTTGCAAGTCTTCCATGAGACGATTTACTTTAGGATCATAACTGAGAGCAAAGCAGCGACAACCAACAGATGCAGCCATAATCAAGCTGTGTAGGCGCATCCCAATTGCCATTTCCACGCCGCGAAACACACCTTTCAAAAGTTGCGGATCTTCCAGACATAAAATCTTGCTAACATCTTTAAGGTGTGGTTGAATGGCTTCGGCAATACTTAAATCTTCACTTTTTTGAAATGGCAGTAGTAAAATAAAAGTTTGTGTAGCTTTTTGAAAGTCAACCAAAGCACGAGTTAAGTTTGCTAAACGTGTTTCTGTAAGCTGAGGATGCGATCGCAACGTTAGTGCAACTCTCGGCGCAGGTAAATCCCAAAGTCCGGGAACTGGTTTTGATTCCAACGCCCAAACCGGGTCAGGAGCTATAATACAAGGAATTTGCCAATCAGATAATAAAGCAGCACTGGCGCGATCGCGGACACTAATTTTGGTACAATTACCAAAGGTTTGCCATGCCAACCAACGAGTTTGCGGACGCACTAATGGGCCAATACCCTGTGCCCAAGCAACAGTTTTCAAACCCATTTTTTGCGCCAATGCCATCAGTCCGCCATAATAAAATGGGCTAATAGTACTGGTAACATCTTGGATGAGACTCCCGCCGCCCCAAATCAAGGCATCACTTGAGCGTAAAGCTTGCAGTACAGCTAAAGGAGCCATGCGATCGCAGGTTTCTACATTGTAGCGATCGCGCGTTTCCTTTGGATTACCCGAAAGTACCACAGGCGTCACATGAGATGGTAACATTTGCAAAAGCGTTGCCAACAAAGCTTCGTCACCACCATTACCTTTACCGTAATATCCAGATAATAACGCCCGTATCTTGACCATTTTGGATTTTAGATTTTGGATTTTGGATTAATAGTTATTGTTAAATGAATCTCTGTCCACGATACAAATGATAAACTCAATCCTAAGTTCTACTTTGAATAGTGCAGAAGATAGTTAGAACCCCCTCTGAACTCGGAAGTTGAACCTCTGAACTCGGAAGTTGAACCTCTGAACTCGGACGTTGAGCCTCTGAACTCGGACGTTGAGCCTCTGAACTCGGAAGTTGAGCCTCTGAACTCGGACGTTGAGCCTCTGAACTCGGAAGTTGAGCCTCTGAACTCGGAAGTTGAGCCTTTGAACTCGGACGTTGAGCCTTTGAACTCGGAAGTTGAGCCTCTGAACTCGGACGTTGAGCCTTTGAACTCGAAATCTTTAAAATTCTAAAAGAACAAGCAAAGATTTTGTTTAAACAAATATAAAATTCAAGCTACATATCACCTTGACACCACTACTCCTAACTCTTGTACAAACATGATTAATCGCGTCTCTCTTGTACAGACGCGATTAATCGCGTCTCTCTTGTACAAACATGATTAATCGCGTCTCTCCTAACTCCTAACTCCTAACTTTCTTATGCACGCCCTATCGATTCCCACCTGGATTATTCATATTTCTAGCGTTATTGAGTGGATTGTCGCCATTTGGTTAATTTGGACTTACGGCGAACTCACTGGTAATCGCAATTGGTGGGGATTATCCCTTGCCATGTTACCAGCTTTAGTCAGCGCCATGTGTGCCTGTACCTGGCATTATTTCGACAACGCCGAATCTCTAGAATGGTTGGTAACACTTCAAGCTACCATGACCTTAGTTGGTAATTTTACGCTTTGGGCAGCAGCGTATTTGATTTGGCGTTCTACCAAGTCTCCTAACACTGTCGAACTAAAACCTATTAAATCAGAGCAATGATTTCTAAAGAAACCCTGTTTGCACTTTCACTGTTTCCCTATTTGGGTTTCTTGTGGTTTATCAGCCGCAGTCCGCAAATGCCGCGTTTAGCGCTGTATGGATTTTACGGTACTCTCGTCTTTGTTGCCATCACCATCCCAGCCGGAATTTATGCTGTATTGCATTATGGCAAGTCTTTGGCAGATGTAGATTGGTTGCACGGTGGTGCAGAAGTATTTTTGACCCTTTCTAATATCTTGCTTGTGCTGGGTTTTGGGCAAGCTGTAAGGCAATTAAAAATGAAAAATTAAAGATCATAAACCCAGCTATAGCTAGAGTTTTAATTGCAATGAGGAAAAAGTAAATGGATGTAATTCCAGCAATTGATTTACTAGAAGGTCGCTGTGTGCGACTGTATCAGGGAGACTACGATCGTTCGCAAGTTTTTAGCGATAATCCTGCTGATGTTGCCAAACAGTGGGTAGATCAAGGTGCTACCAGATTACATATAGTTGATTTAGATGGTGCTAAAGCAGGTAAAGTAGTAAACCTGGGAGCAATTGAAGCGATCGCTCATGCGGTGTCAGTGCCCATTGAAATTGGCGGAGGATTGCGCGATCGCACCAGCGTGCAACAAGTATTCAATCTAGGCATACAGTGGGCAATTCTCGGAACCATTGCCGTAGAACAACCCCAGTTAGTGCAACAACTGTGTGAAGAATTTCCTGGGCAGATTATTATTGGCATTGATGCCCGTAACGGCCGAGTAGCAACTCGCGGTTGGTTAGAAACCTCAGAAGTTTTAGCAACCCAACTGGCTGTACAAATGCAAGAATTGGGTGCAGCCGCCATCATTTACACAGATATTCACCGTGACGGTACACTTATCGGCCCCAATTTAGAAGCTTTGCGAGAACTTGCAGCAGTAATTTCCATCCCAATAATTGCTTCTGGTGGAGTAAGTTCTGTTAGCGATTTGTTGAGTTTGTTAGCATTAGAACCTCAAGGCGTGACTGGTGTGATTGTCGGACGTGCCTTGTATACTGGGGATATTTTACTCAAAGAAGCGTTGCGAGCGATCGGGCCAGGGAGAATTCAGGATATCCCACCCAATCTAGATTTTTCTACCTTTGCTTGACATTTTCTCCCTTTCGTAAAGACACACTGTACTTTGGACTCCGAGTACAGTAGTGGCTTCTCTTAACAAGTCCGGCTATTTGTTTTAGCTAAAGAGTGAACCGTACGGAGAATGAAATGGTTGTTACACTGCAACTGCGCCAGATCGACCTTCAACCAGGGCAGTGCTTGACATTGCGCGAGATCAGTTGGGCAGAATTTGAAGCAATTTTAGAGGAACTTGGAGAACATCGCCCTGCACGAGTTGCTTACTATCAATGATCGTCAAGAACATATTTGTGATTAATAGCATCCTCACCACATAGACGATTTTCTAGTCTCTTTCCTAAAATATCTTTATAGCTATTCATTCATTTTCTGCCCACCTTAGCTGTAAATATTGCCATGTTTTTGGGAACCCTAAGTACTGAGGTCTCAAAAATTAAGTCGTATGGTCAGCATTCCCGGATATGACGTTAGCAAAGAACTCTACAATGGTTCTCGAACCTTAGTTTATCGCGCTGATCGAGAAGCTGACCGAAAGCCTGTGGTGATTAAGCTGATGAAAAGTGCTTATCCCAGTTTCAATGAATTGGTACAGTTTCGCAATCAGTTCACTATCGCCAAAAATCTGAATCTACCTGGAATCATCCAAACCTACAGCCTGGAACCCTATCAGAATGGCTATGCGTTAGTAATGGAAGATTTTGGGGGAATTTCTCTTAAAGAATGGGGAGTGGGGAGAAGCGTAGAATCTCTGATGGAGTTTTTACGAATTGCGATCGCTCTGTGCAATACATTAGATATTCTAATTCGTCATCGGATCATTCACAAAGATATTAAACCCGCCAATATTTTAATTAATCCAGAAACTAAAGAAGTTAAATTAATTGACTTTAGTATTGCATCTCTACTGCCACGGGAAACTCAAGTTCTTATGAGTCCTAATGTGTTAGAAGGGACACTCGGCTATTTGTCTCCAGAGCAAACTGGACGGATGAACCGGGGAATTGATTACCGTACTGATTTTTATTCTCTGGGTGTAACTTTTTACGAATTACTAACAGGGGAATTACCATTTAAATCGCACGATGCAATGGAATTGGTACATTGTCATATTGCCAAACTTCCGCCTTTAGTACATGAGATTAATCCGCAAATTCCGCCTGTACTCTCATCTATTGTCAGCAAATTGATGGCAAAAAATGCCGAAGACCGCTATCAAAGTGCATTTGGGCTGAAATATGATTTAGAAAATTGTTTGGCTCAACTCAATAAAACGGGGAAAATTGCAAGTTTCCCAATTGCTCAACGGGATGTGTGCGATCGCTTTATTATCCCAGAAAAACTCTATGGTCGTGAGCATGAAGTTGAAACTCTGCTAAAAGCCTTTGACCGCGTTACCAACAATCAGACAGAACTAATGCTGGTGGCTGGTTTTTCTGGTATTGGTAAAACTGCTTTGGTCAACGAGATTCACAAACCCATTGTCCGACAAAGAGGCTACTTCATCAAAGGCAAATATGACCAATTTAATCGTAATATTCCCTTTTCCGCTTTTGTCCAGGCGTTTCGAGACTTAATGGGGCAATTGGTGAATGAAAGTGATGTCCAATTGTCAACTTGGAAAAATAAAATTTTACAAGTGCTGGGTGATCAGGGTCAAGTTATTCTTGAGGTAATTCCCGAACTCGAACAAATTATTGGTCAACAACCACCTGCAACAGAACTTTCACCAAGTGCAGCCCAGAATCGCTTCAATTTACTTTTTCAAAAGTTCATTCAGGTATTCACCACAAAAGAACATCCATTAGTAATTTTCCTCGATGATTTGCAGTGGGTCGATTCTGCATCACTCAAGTTGATGCAGTTGCTGATGAACCAATCAGGAAGTGGATCTTTACTTTTAATTGGAGCTTATCGAGATAATGAAGTCTCTACCGCGCATCCTTTGACGCTGACTTTAACGGATATTCGCAAAGCTAATGCCACCATTCACAGCATTACTTTAGCCCCGTTAAGTAAAGCCAGTTTAAATCAATTGCTGGTTGATACCTTGAGTTGTTCAGTTGAAGCTGCCCAACCTCTAACGCGACTCATCTATCAAAAAACTCAGGGAAATCCATTTTTTATAACGCAATTTCTCAAAGCATTGTATGAAGAAGGACTAATTACTTTTAATTTTCAGCAAGGATACTGGCAATGTGATATTGCTGGTGTGAAAACACTCGCCCTCACCGATGATGTGGTAGAATTCGTAGCGCTACAGTTGCAGAAATTGCCAGCAGCAACGCAAAATGTGTTGAAATTAGCCGCGTGCATTGGCAACCAGTTTGATTTGCTAACCTTAGCAATTGTTTCTGAACAATCGGAAACCGAAACGGCAGCATCTTTATGGAAAGCTTTGCAAGAAGGGTTAATTTTACCTACTAGTGAAGTTTATAAATTCTTTCAAGATAGCGGGCATGATTCTGACTCAAACCCCTTCAATTCAAATTTCCAAGTCCCCACCTATAAATTTTTACATGACCGGGTGCAGCAAGCGGCTTACTCTCTAATTCCAGGTGAGCAGAAACAATTTACCCATCTAAAAATTGGTCAATTACTCTTGCAAAATACCTCTGAGTCTCAGCAAGAGGAGCGAATTTTTGAGATTGTTAGTCAGTTAAATCGGGGAATATTGCTAATTACCCAGCCAATTGAACGTCAAAAATTAGCTCAATTAAATCTAAATGCTGGTCGAAAAGCGAAAGAAGCTACCGCTTATGGTGCAGCAATACATTACTTAAATTCCGGAATGGAATTGCTGACAATTAATAGTTGGGAAATCGCCTACGAACTGACTCTAAGTTTATACGAAGAAGCCGCCGAAGCTGCCTTTCTCAGCAATCAATTTGAGCTAATGGAATTTCTAATCCAGATTGTTATCCAACAAACAACTACCTTATTGGATAGAGTGAAAGTTTATGAAGTTCAACTCCAAGCTTATCAGGTGCAGGGTCAACCATTCCAAGCGATCGCAGCCGGGCGTGAACTTCTCAATCAACTTGGGGTGACATTACCCGAATCAGTAACGCCTTTAGACATTCAGCAATATGTCGTAAACACGCTCTCCACCTTGGCAGGCAGAAGTATTGAGAGCTTAGTTGATTTGCCATTGATGGATGATGCCAAAGCTTTGGTTGCTTTGCGGATTATCGCTAGCATCGCTCCCGCCATCCATCAGAGTTCCTCCAATCTGTTGCCAATTATTGCCTGCGAAGAGGTGAATTTATCTCTTAAATACGGCAATGCACCACTCTCTGCACCAGGGTACGCAGATTTTGGAATTGTACTTAATAGTTGTAACCAACTGGAGTCAGGTTATGAATTTGGCAAGCTAGGTTTAATGCTTGTAGATAAATTTCAAGCAAAATCTGTTCAGAGCATGACTATATTTAAGGTAGCTGCATTGAATCAATGCAATAAACAACATGTTCGCACCTCAATTAGTTTATTGCAGGAATCTCATAATATTGGATTAGAGACAGGTGATTTTTTCCATGTACTTTCATCCATGATTTTCAAGTTATTCTATGTCTATTTAAGTGGCACAGAAGTTTTGGAAATCTTGCTAACAGATATCAAAGCCTACCAATCTAATTTCGCCAAAAATCAGCGTTTATTAAATTGGTCAAATATAATCTGTCAAAGTATTAAAAATCTAACCGAATATAGCAACAATCCAGAGTGCCTCATTGGGGAATATTGTCAAGAAGAACAACTTTTATCTACGCTTATCAAAGAAAACGACGAATTAACACTCCATATATTTTTCTTAAATAAGTTAACACTCAGTTATTTGTTTGAAAATTTTCCGGCGGCAGTTGAGAATGCAAATCAGGGAGAGCAATACCTCAACGATGGCACAGGAATGCTATCTGTACCTGTCTTCTACTACTACGATTCTTTGTCCCGGCTTGCTGTTTATCCAACGGCTGAACCACCTCAACAAGAACAATTACTTTTGAAGGTTAGCGAAAACCAGGAAAAATTGCAGTTTCGAGCCAAATTCGCACCGATGAATTTCCAGCACAAATTTGATTTGGTGGAAGCAGAACGCTATCGGGTTCTGGGCGAAAAGATGGCAGCAATGGAATTGTACGATCGCGCCATTTCTCTTGCTAAAGAAAACGAATACATCCAAGAAGAAGCTTTGGGCAATGAACTAGCTGCCAAGTTCTACCTCGATTGGGGCAAAGAAAAAATCGCCCAAGCTTATATGCAAGAAGCTTATTACTGCTATGCCCGTTGGGGCGCTCAAGCTAAAACCGAGGACTTAGAAAAACGCTATCCCCAGCTCCTGGCTCCCATCTTACAAGGGCAACTTAATCGCTTTCAACTCAGTTCAACGGTCGATGCATCATCATTCCCACATCAAACCATTCACACAAACCTTTCTAGCAGCAGTATTTCTGAAGCCCTCGATTTTGACGCCATCTTTAAAGCCTCACAAGCTCTCTCCAGTGAAATTAAATTAGAGAAATTACTTACTACCCTATTGCAAGTGGTGATGGAAAATGCTGGGGCACAAAAAGCTGCCCTGCTTATACTCCAACAGGACAACTTAGTGGTTGAAGCTGTAGCCACCATCAATGAAGGAGTCACTTTAGTATCTGTGCCATTGTCAACCAGCCAAAACATTCCCATTACACTGGTAAACTCTGTCAAACGCACCTTAAAAACTGTTGTGCTGGATGATGCAACAGCACAAACTGATTTTATCGCCGACTCATATTTCATGCAACAACAACCTAAGAGTGTGTTGTGTACACCGATGTTAAATCAGGGTAAACTCATCGGGCTGCTATATCTAGAAAATCCGTTGACAATTGGTGCATTTACAAGCGATCGCACTGAAGTTATCCAACTGCTATGCACCCAAGCCGCCATCTCTTTAGATAATGCCCGTCTTTATCAAGAATCTCAAAATTATGCCCATCAACTAGAGCGATCGCTTGCTCAACTCCGTGCCAGTGAAGCCCGCTTCCAGAAAGTCGCTGATAATATTCCTGGGGCAATTTACCAACTACGTTTAAATCCTGACGGTTCAGTTTCAATGCCCTACATTAGTTCTGGCTGCTACAAACTTTATGAAGTCAAAGCAGAGGAAATAATGGCAGGAACACAAAATCTCCGTTCTCTGGAACATCCAGATGATTTTGCCAGCATTCAGCAGGCGATAATCTATTCTGCTGAAAACATCACACCATTTCGACACAAATGGCGAATTATCACACCTTCTGGAACCATGAAATGGATTCAAGGTGCATCCCAGCCAGAGCGACAAGCCGATGGATCGATTGTATGGGATGGCGTAGTTATAGATATTAGCGAAGGCAAACTTGCTGAAGCTGCACTACAAGAGTCTGAAGCTCATTTACGCCATAAATCTCAGGATTTAGAAGAAGCGGTGCAAAATTTCCAACAAGCCCAATTACAAATGGTGCAAAATGAAAAAATGGCAACCTTGGGTAACTTGGTTGCAGGAGTGGCACATGAAATTAATAATCCCATTGGGTTTCTCAAAGGCAGTGTCAACAATGCCGAAGAGTATATTCAAGACTTACTCGCCCATATCCAATGCTACCAAGAACATCATCCGACTCCTGCGATCGCAGTCATTGAGCATGGCCAAGAAATTGACCTAGAATTCTTGGCTGAGGATTTACCAAAATTAGTAAGCTCGATGAAGGTGGCTTCAGAACGAATTAAGGACATTAGCATCAGTCTCCGCACCTTCTCTAGAGCCGATACTACCGAAAAAGTTGCTTGTAATATCCATGAAGGGATTGAGAGTACGCTATTGATTTTGAAGTATCGCCTCAAAGCTAACGAAAAACGTCCAGCGATCAAAGTCATCACGGAATACGGAGAATTACCCCCTGTCAAGTGTTTTTTAGGGCAGTTAAATCAAGTATTTATGAACATTATTGCTAATGCAATTGATGCCTTAGATACATCCACTGAAGGGTGTTCTTTTGCCCAAGTACAAGCCAATCATCAGCAAATACTGATTCGCACCGAAGTATCCAGTGACCAACGCACGGTAGCAATTCGCATCAGAGATAACGGTCAGGGGATGCTAGAGGAGGTTAGAACGCGGATTTTTGACCACCTGTTTACAACTAAAGAGGTTGGCAAAGGTACGGGATTAGGATTAGCGATCGCTCGTCAAATTGTTGAGGAAACCCATGATGGGCGGTTGAGTTGCAATTCTGTGCTTGGTGAAGGAACAGAATTTGTCATTGAGATTCCAGTGTCTTAATCAATACTTCTCGGGTTTTGGGGAATGGGGTTGCGGGAAAGGGGAAAGAAAAAACCTTTAACCTAAACCCAGTAACCTTTTCCCGAAACCCAATTCCGAGTTAAAAATCCTTTACGCGAGCAGTATTGGTATTGGTGTCTTAATAGCTAATACTCCGATTTGAACATCAGTTTTGTAGCCGAATTTGGAAATATCTGCAAGAACGTAATAGGCATTAATTTATCGTAGTATACTCAAATTCCAGATTTAGAGGGAATGCAACCTTATAATCTATATACTTAATTATTGATATTAATAGTCAATTATTGAAGTACTGATCCAGAATCATCATGAAATCTTTGCACCGTCCCGATCTCTATAGCTGGTCTAATTTCAATCCGGCAAGAAATATTGATTTCAATGGGATTGCCTGGATTCGGCCAGATGGCAACATCTTGATTGACCCAGTAGCCCTATCAAACCATGATTGGAATCATCTCAAATCCCTCGGTGGTGTGGTTTGGATTGTGCTGACGAATTCTGAGCATGTCAGGGCAAGTAAAGATATTGCCGATCAAACTTATGCTAAAATAGCTGGCCCTGTGGCAGAAAAAGATACTTTCCCTATACCTTGCGATCGCTGGCTGTCTGACGGTGAAGAATTTGTGCCAGGACTGGAGGTAATTGAACTCCAAGGCTCCAAAACTCCCGGTGAATTGGCTTTATTACTGGAGGAGACAACTTTGATTACAGGAGATTTAGTCAGGGCACGCAAAGCAGGTAGTTTAACAATTTTACCAGATGATAAGCTGCTGAATCGAGAGGAGGCTGTTGCTTCTGTTCGCAGGTTAGCAGAACTGAGTCGGGTAGAAGCAGTGTTGGTGGGGGATGGTTGGCCTGTCTTCCGCGATGGACGCGATCGCTTAAAGGAGCTTGTAGCGACGCTGTAAATGGTAAGGTAGCACAACCAGCTGTGCTACCCTACAAGAGATTGTGGTTCAAATAGATAAAAAAGGCTATTAGGTTGAATTGTAATTTAAAACCTTTTCAGCAATCAAACCGGATTCCTAGATGTTAATTGATGTGACCACCTGGTATTTAGAAATGCTTGATCCAAGTCAGCTTCGTCCTACTTTTTCAAGCAATCCAAAACTTACGGTCATCCGTGCTGAGATTCCATGCCCTGAGTTAAATCGCTTTTTATACCAAAGCGTAGGTGGCGACTGGTATTGGATTAGCCGTTTAAACTGGAGCTACGAAAGCTGGTTAGAATATCTAAACCGTCCAGAACTCCACACCTGGGTAGCATATCTTTCAGGAACACCCGCAGGCTATGTTGAGCTAGAAGCACAACCAGGCGATAATGTTGAGATTGCCTACTTTGGTCTACTACGACAGTTTATCGGGCAGTCTATTGGTGGACATTTACTGAGTGTTGGTGTAGAAAAAGCTTGGGCAATGGGAGCAAAGCGAGTGTGGGTTCATACGTGTAGTTTGGATAGTAGTCATGCACTTGCTAATTACCAAGCAAGAGGTTTCCAACTCTACAAAGAGGAAATCTATCAGCAAGAACTACCAGAGAAACCGATTGGGCCTTGGACTGGTGCATCTGGTTGAAAGAGTTGTCTGTGCCGTTCGCTTTACAGGCAGGAATGTTGATATCTCCTGGCTAGAAGTGGGATAGTTAACGCTACAGTTGAGTGAAATATCACATAAGCTGAGATAGCCAATAATAGCGCCTGGATTTAATCTGTTTAATTATCAGGAGCAAAGCGCGATTCTCCTGTGGAAAGGCTGTGCGATCGCGTGCAGAATATTTACAGTATTGCCTAAAATTATGGATAATTCCCCAGTGGTCGCTCAAGCAGATGCATCCTTAGTAAATTACACTCAGGAAAGTAAACATCTAGTGGAGTCAACAGTTGGATTGAATTCACCACCAAAGGAAAAAATCGGAAGTGACTTTGACTCTCGCATGATGCTGCGGTGTTTGGAACTGGCTCGCCGCGCTTTAGGACGGACTTCGCCAAATCCGCTAGTGGGAGCGGTGGTTGTCAAGGATGGCGAGATTGTCGGCGAAGGGTTTCATCCTCGTGCAGGTGAGCCTCATGCAGAAGTGTTTGCCTTGAGAGCAGCAGGCGATCGCGCTCGTGGTGCAACAATCTATGTGTCACTAGAACCTTGCAATCACTACGGGCGTACTCCCCCGTGTTCAGAAGGATTGATCCAAGCAGGAGTGGCAAAAGTAGTGGTGGGTATGGTTGATCCCAATCCACTAGTAGCTGGAGGTGGTATTGCCCGTTTACGTGCGGCGGGGATCGAGGTGTTGGTAGGAGTAGAAGAATCAGCTTGTCATCAGCTAAATGAAGCTTTTGTGCATCGCATTCTCTACAAACGACCTTTAGGAATTTTAAAATATGCCATGACTTTAGATGGCAAAATTGCTACTACCTCTGGTCACAGCGCCTGGGTAACAAGCCAAGAAGCCCGCACTGAAGTACATCAGCTGCGGGCGGCTTGCGATGCAATAATTGTCGGCGGTAATACAGTTCGCCAAGATAATCCTTACTTAACCACCCGTCAGGTGGAAGCACATAATCCCCTGCGGGTGGTGATGAGTCGCCATCTCAACTTACCGGAAAATGCCCGTCTGTGGCAAACTGCGGATGCTCCAACTTTGGTGTTGACAGAGAAGGGTGCTAATCCCGACTTCCAAGAACTGTTGCTCAAGCAGGGAGTGGAGGTGGTGGAATTAACATCACTTACACCAGATAAGGCTATGGCGTACTTGTATGAGCGCGGTTTTTGTAGCGTCTTGTGGGAATGTGGTGGAACCTTAGCTGCTAGTGCGATCGCTCAAGGAGCAGTACAAAAAGTTTTAGCATTTATTGCCCCGAAAATCATTGGTGGTAGCATTGCTCCCACACCTGTGGGCGATTTAGGTTTTACTACCATGACTGAGGCTTTGTCATTAGAACGTGTTCGTTGGCGTGTAGTCGGCTCTGACTGCTTAGTGGAAGGTTATTTTCCCCAAAAAGCCAATAGTCAATAGTAATAACACTTGACTATCAATCAATTCATCGTGATTTTGCTATCATGAACACTGACGTTCATGGGCAATATCACGTATAAGGGCTAGCCGAGATTGAATGTAGTGGCACAGATAATCAGTTTCGTTAGAATCTAACAACACTTGTGTTTCGGTTTGTTTCACTAACCACTGCACCAAGCTAGCATCATCCAGTTGTAAGAGGAGCTTGGCTTGGGCAGTTTCAACCACTGACCAAAGCTGACGCATGATTGTAGGAGTCATCAGACCTCAATTGAATAATTAGCTTTGCTGTCTTTAGATTACACAATTACCATCGCACTTTACGACATGAATGTAGAAGCTGAGACAAGTATTATTAAAAAGTTAATAATGGTATTTAAAACTTTATGAAGATTAAGAATTTGAAACTTAGTTTTGAAAATGGGAATTGGGAATTGGCTATTAAGTAAAATGGCGTAAATAATTAAAGGTTTGTAGTAAGAACTTTAGTCCTAAAAGAAGGACTGAAGTCCTTGATACGAACTCAATTACAATAATTTTACAAAATTTAACATAGTTCAATTTATTCGCACCGACTTAGTTAGTTACGACTCATAATTTAACTAATGACTAATCACTAATGACTAATAAATAACTATATTAAATCATGAATCTGTCTTCTAGAATACAAAAATCTAAATTTTGAGGACAATGTTTCCCAGGAATTTAACAGCTTTTGGCTGTAGATGGACTCACAAAATCATGTAAATTTTCATCCCAAATACTAATGTAAATAAAATTACATTGTTGGCGGATAATCTGACCCTTAACTGAGCCATTATTAAAACTAAAATTATCAGATTGACGCTGTTGTACTTGTTTGAGTCCCTGCTTTATATTTTCCGTAGCTTGTCCACCTAACATTCCATTCAAGGTAGTCTCCATTACCTGCGGGTCTACCGATTCGGCAAAAGATACCTCAGTTTGACGCAGTACTTTAGAATTACGATCAAATAAGTAGCCGAGGTCAATTTTGTTTGGCACTAGTTTGTAAACGACAGCACGGGTATTACCCCATGCGCCTCTTAAATCTCGATTTGGTTTGCCGAGGGTAGCTTCTACGATGTTTCTTGATGTACCTGTAGGAAATGCGGGAACGCTTTGCCTGCTGGTAGTGGCAGCTAATTTACTACGCGGCTTCTTTTGTGGCGTAGAACGCATTTCTGGTGTGGGAACTGGGCTGGCATTGCCCAAAGCAGGTATCGCCTCATTCTCTGGTTCTGGGTGTGGTGTGGAGACTACTGGCGCTGGAGTATCTGAAGTTACAGGTTCCTTCTCTGGCTGTGGTATAGATATAACTGGGGGATCAGAGGTTGGCAAAGGATCGGGAATTACTCGCCGTCGTGCTGGTGAAGTCGGCACAACTGGAACTGGAGAAGTTTGGGAAGAAACAGGCGGTTCGCTAGATGCAGGAGTGGGCAAAGATGGCGATGGAGTAGGGCTTGTGGCAATAGTTGTTTCTGGTTGTTGCTGACGAGTGATGTTAGAAATTGCTACTGCACTAAGCAAGCCGCCTATAAGCAAACTACCAACAATCGCAGCAGGTTTTTGCCAGTTTCTATCAGAGGAAGACGGTGCAGCAGAATTTTTTTGCGGAGAATACAATGGCTGAGTTTGTCTCGCTGTCGTGGGAGAAAAGCTAACTGTAGGAGTATTTGCAGCTAACTCAGTAGGTATATTACTAGCAGACTGCAAAGCGTGTAGCATTTTACTAGCAGTACTATAGCGATCGCCAGCATGAGGCTTAATAGCTTGATTGAGTACCTGAGCCAATTGGGAAGAGACATGAGGAGCGTGATCTTGCCAAAGTATTTCCCCAGTTTTGAGATCAGTTTGTAGTTCTTGCGGGTGTTTACCAGTCAGCAGATAAACTGCCGTTAAGCCTAAACTGTAGATATCTGTAGCGTAAACTGGGCGGCCAACCGCTTGTTCGCTAGGCATATAACCAGGCGTACCAATAACGAGCGATCGCGTCGGGTATCCCGGAGAACTCACCACCGAACGGATTGTTTCTTTGACTGCACCAAAATCAATCAAAACTGGCTTGCCATCAACAGAACGGAGAATAATGTTCTCAGGCTTAATATCCCGGTGAATAATGCCTTTGCTGTGGACATAATCTAAAACCGAAAGCAGACTCAAGAGAATTTGGCGAACAGCAGTTTCACTCTCAAATCCTTTAGCTTCGACAATTTTGGTTAAGGTTTGCCCGTGAATCCATTCTTGGACGAGGTAAAATTGCCCATTCTCAGAAAAGTAGGCATAGAGTTTCGGAATTTGGTTACTACTTTCACCCAAAAACTCCAAGGTTGCTGCTTCCCGTTCAAACCGTTGTTGGATAATTTGGTAGGTTTGCGGGTCATTATTGGTTATCGGCTTTAGTTGCTTGATTACACAGCGACGGCGAGAAGGCATGTGGACATCTTCTGCTAGAAAGGTTTCGCCAAACCCACCAGCGCCGATTACCTGGATAACTTGATAACGATTGTTTAGCAGGGTTATTGTCATGAAAAATCACAAGCGTAGACACCGGAGACATTTTGCCTCTGGGCTTGTCGTCAGACATGGCCCTTTCCAAATGTACATCAGATAAGTTCATGAGTTATGGATACTAAACCTCTTGCAAAAATCTATCCCCTTTTCCACATCCCGGATACTGTTGACGAAGTGGTAGGGATTCTAACCCATCAGCCTCAATTCATCCTAATTTCTTTAATTTCAGCGCGTTTCAACGCACTTTAGCTATGAGCAATCAATTTATTGCAGGGCGGGAAAGCAACGCAAAACTAGGATTTTAGGGATGGAGGGTTTAGAGTACTCCGAAATAACAAATGAGTACTCCGAAATAACAAATGAGTACTCCGAAATAACAAATGAGTACCCCGAAATAACAAATGAGTACTCCGAAATAACAAATGAGTACCCCGAAATAACAAATGAGTACTCCGAAATAACAAATGAGTACTCCGAAATAACAAATGAGTACCCCGAAATAACAAATGAGTACCCCGAAATAACAAATGAGTACTCCGAAATAACAAATGAGTACCCCGAAATAACAAATGAGTACCCCGAAATAACAAATGCGTACGCCGAAATAACAAATACGTACGCCATTGCAAGAATTTAGCTTTGTCAGGCCAGCGTAACGAACTGCAAATCTTTAGTAGATGAAGTTTTTCCGACTTGTGTGTACACCGTAGCCTTATAAAGGGGAGGGAACTAGATTTCTTGTTTCCCCCCAAAATATCGGGGGGATTAAGGGGGGTAATTGACTTGTGCGTACACCGTAGCCTTAGTAAGGAGAGGGGATTTGACTTTTGTCAAAAGCAGGGTGAAGTTAAAAACTATATTTAGATGTTATTTAATTCACATTCCTTAGTCTACTTCAGTAGACTTTAGCTTGTAGCCTTGAACTTTAGTTCCAGGCGGGTGACAAAGCCAACATTTTATGCCCTAAGTAAACTCTATAGTCTCAACAAACTCTAAAATACTTTCTTTGATGTCTTCAGCTTCTTCTTCAACGGAATCGGGAGTTTCGCCATTAATAAAGCTGTGCTGACTACTAACTATATACAAAAATTCACCACTGATAAAGGTGAGTAGCCCCCGGTAAGCGTCTAATCTGATCGCAGTTCCATTATTTTCTTGCTTAGAAATCGTCGAACCTTTGGGCATATCAATTAGCACGTAGTAAGCGCCTCGCAAAGTGTCTGCTAGATATTCGGTATACTCCACAGAAGCATCTGGGACATTGGCAAAAATTGCCTGGGGTACATACTTGTCTACTAAAATTGTTTGTAAATATTCTTCTTGTCCAACAGACTCCAGTTCCTCTAACTGTTCTAGAGGGAAAGGATAATAATCGATTCTCAGCAGAGTACCAATGTCATCGGAAAAGCCAACAACTCCTTCCTGACTTTGAATTCTACCTCCCTGCTGCGGATCAACCGGAATCGGCACAGCAAAATTACCTAAAGGAGATTGATATATCTGTTCGCTAAAATCTTCTATGACTACTGTCTCATCTTCGTCGTCTGCATATTCTTCTTCTGCTTCCTTAAAGGCTGCAATTACCTCCTTAACGATTTCCTCTGCTTCTTCATCTTCAAGTTCCAAGGCTGCTTGTAGCTTTTTGAGGTAGGCTTGTTTTGATTTCGGGATGGCGAGGTCATCGTCTAAAAGCACTATCACCCCAGCAGCAAAACCATCCAGTACCAATTCATCTGAGAGAGATACTTTGGCAGTGTTAAACAGGGGCCCAATTCCCTCTTCTTCTGCAATGCCAATGAGTCTATCAACTATTTCTGTGATTTCATCTTCTGAGTATTCCTCAAAAACCTCGAATTCCCAAAGGATACCCGCTAAACTATCTGCATCAACATCTTCAATTAATGAATCAGCGATCGCAGTGACAGTTGCGATCGCCGCCACCGCTTCCTCTGGACTTAACGATTCCTCTGATGTCTTTGGTGAGTTAAAAACCTTGTCATATTTGGTCATAAATGCTACCTAAATTAATTCCTTGATAGTAATAACAGATTGAAAGTGACAATGGTCAGTTTAGCAATGAAGCGAATTTTCTAGAGAAAAAGTTGGCTCACAGGTAGTTTACTCACTATTGCTCAGGTATAACAAAATCTTATTGACAGCTAATCTTTAAGGAGTTAAGGTCTTCTAAAATCTGTTGTCGAATATACACTTAAACACGAGTTAGGCTCAATATTTACCGCAAGTCAACTTAATTAAATATTGTAAATTTTTGTTATCAAGCAATTATCGTTAATAACTGCTCTATTCCTTTGCTTTTATCCTCTAACAGATGAATTATATCCACCGATAGAATTATAAACTAGCTAATGATAGATACTTACACCGTGGGACGGATGTCACAATACCAAAGTTTGTAGTGACACACAATACTCGAAACGTTGTACTGTTGGTCTACAAGTATGAATTACATTAAATTTTGAGTTCTTTTATGGTACAAACTCCTCCATCTCAGTTTTCACCAGATCAATATAAAGTTGATTCTGCACAAGAAAAAGTAGAAGCTCTTATAGAAACACCAACAACAGACACTGAGATTGACTTAGAGTTTCTTTATACTAGAGATATTGAATTTCGTCAGGAAACCATTTACTTTCTTGTGGTCGATCGCTTTTATGATGGCGATCCAGATAACAGCGAAGGTGCAAACTCAGAACTGTATGATCCAACTAGACAAGATTGGGGCAAGTACTGGGGTGGTGACTTGCAAGGTGTTATTGATAAATTAGATTATCTCAAAAATATGGGGGTGACAGCCATTTGGTTAACTCCACTGTTTGAGCAGGTTGAAGAGTTATTTGTTGGAAATGCAGCCCTACACGGCTATTGGACAAAAGACTTTAAACGGATTAATCCTCGCTACATTGCTGATGGCGAAAATCCTTCTTTAAACGCTACGCAAGAAGAAAAAAATACCACCTTTGATCGGTTAGTTACAGAACTGCACAAGCGGAATATGAAGCTGGTGCTAGATATTGTCTGCAACCATAGCAGCCCTGACACTAGCGGTAGCAAAGGTGAATTGTATGATGATGGCGTTAAAATTGCTGATTTCAATGATGATGTCAATAATTGGTATCACCACTACGGCGAAGTGCAAAACTGGGAAGACGATTGGCAAGTACAGAACTGTGAACTATCTGGTCTAGCAACCTTCAATGAAAACAATACTGAATATCGTCAGTATATTAAATCAGCCATTAAACAATGGCTAGACCGGGGTGTAGATGCACTACGGGTGGATACTGTCAAGCACATGCCTATCTGGTTTTGGCAAGAGTTCACTGGTGATATGACCAATCACAAACCAGATGTATTCATTTTTGGTGAATGGATTTACAGTAATCCTACTGACGATCGCTCGGTGGAATTTGTTAATCACTCAGGCATGACACTGCTAGACTTTGGGTTGTGCGTGGCAATTCGAGCCGCACTAGGGCAAGGTTCAGAAAATGGATTTCACACAATTCAATACATTTTTGACCAAGATTATCGCTACAACGGGGCTACAGAGTTAGTTACCTTCATCGATAATCATGATATGTCTCGCTTCCAATCGCTGAACCCCGATCCGGCGATGCTTAAGGTTGCGATCGCCTTAATTATGACCTGTCGCGGTATTCCCTGCATCTATTACGGTACAGAACAATATCTGCATGACGACACCGATGGCGGTAACGATCCCTATAACCGCCCAATGATGGAAAATTGGGATACTGAGAGTGAAATTTATCGTTGCATCAGGTTACTATCTGGCTTACGGCGACTGAATCCAGCCGTATCAATGGGTAGCCACTGGCAAAAATACTTAACAGCAGATATTTACTGTTATGTACGCCGCTATCGTGACTCTGTGTGTTTTGTCGCTTTAAACCGGGGAGGAGAAGTTACTCTATCAGAAGTAGAAACAGAATTACCCGATGGAGAACATACTTGCGTGGTGACTCGCAACAAGTATGAGGTAAAAGACGGCAAGATTTATGACTTAGTACTAGAAGAACGCGGAGTGCTTGTTTTCAGCCACGTTGGCGAACGAATCAAAGCACAAACAATTGTCCGTGTGCAACTCAATGGTGTGGATACCCAACCCGGCGAAACCATTGTGGTGACAGGAGATTGCCCAGAGTTGGGTAACTGGGATATCAGCAAAGCATATCCTTTAGAGTACATCAACCAAAATACTTGGTCTGCTGAAATTCCCTTTGATGAAAGTACTGGTAAGTTAATTGCTTATAAGTATGCCATGTGGCGGGAAGGGCGATCGCCTCTGCGCGAAAATCTCGTAAATCGTCGCTGGGTGATTGCCAAAGAAGGCACTGTAAAATGGCGTGATACCTGGGCATCGGGAAGAGAATCGTAGAAATATCGAATGAAGTATCAAGAGTGAAGAATTAAAATTTTGATTCTTCACTTTTTATTACTTATAAATTTTAAGTAATAAAAAATACACAAATAAGTGTATTGAAGCGCAATGTGCGCCATAGTGTATTAGTTTACAGTGATCTGGATCACACTATTTTCTGAGTAAAATATAGATAATATCAAGCACATAAATACCTAATAACTGTCAAAAGTATTGTAGAGTGTGTTAGAACAGAGTTCGTAACGCACTATTATCAAGGGTTTGATGCCGTACTCTCCGTGCTAACACATCCTACAGATATTTTCTCCAAATCAAACCGGATTCCTATATTTTAGTTTACAGTGATCTGGATCACACCACTTTGTAAGTTAGAATAACTAATATCAAGCAGATAAGCACCCAAAACTGTTAAAGAGAGGGGCAGAAAGGCTTTAGCTTTTACAGGATAAAAGAATAGATCATAGCTTTATAATCGCTCAACTCAGCAGTTTTTAATACTTACCAACCAAGTCATCTAAAAAAAATGAGAAAAAGGTAAATGGTAATGTTCGACCTCTTACTGAAAAATCAATTAAGTGCTCCAAAAAAACTAAAATTTAAAAATGAAATTTTGGCACGAGTTCAAGGTCGAAATTCAGAAGCTTTAAATGACGAAGTAGAGTTTTATAAAACTGAATTACTTCCCTATTTTATAAAGTTGAGCCAACAAAATCCTGTTTTTAGTGTTACAGAGCAATTACGGCTTTTAGTGGGTGTTTGGACACCAATCTGGTCTACCATATCGTTTCATGAAAGTTTACCACAAAGAATACAAGAGCAGTCCTTCCAAATTTTCCAGCATGATGGTTACTGTGCCAGTGTAGCTCGTTATATAATGGGAAAAGAGCAGTCTTTATCCGAGAATTTTCAATCAAGATTACCAGCTTATGATTTCATGTTAATCCAAAAATATGAAGTTCAAAATGGGAAATGGTATCTTCAAAATATTGATAGATTTCAGGCTTTTACAAATAGAGAAATTCCTCTAACTTTAGAATCAGTCTACAACTGGTTTACTCATGTAGTTAACAATAAAGTCCAACTGAACGCCTCGAAAGAGGTTTCACCTAAAGCTTTAAACAATGATGTTAATGTATTTCAAAAAACATCTTTAGTAACTTCTCAAGTATTTGAGCATTTATATATAGATAATGACTTGCGACTTGTGAAAACTCAAACAGATGCCTCACATTTACCTAGTTATACAATTGCTGTGAAGAGGTAATAAGTAGAAATAAGAATTCCTGTAATCCAAATACTTTTTGTCAGATGCCAAGTTTAGTCCTAAATCTAAAAATAAGCATAACCAAAAATCTTACTATTCGTTGAAAAAATAGTTTATTGAATCCAGATATTAATTTTATGAATAAGTGGTACAAAGAAGACCTGGCATTTATTCATGATGACGGTTTCCGTGACTTCGCTCTCAAATCCGCTCCCGGGATCTTAGAAATCTTGGCTCAAAACAAAATACATGATGGACTAGTAGTAGACTTGGGTTGCGGTAGCGGTTTATGGGCAAAAGAACTTAGCAAGGCTAATTATCATGTTCTCGGAGTTGATATTTCTGAGTCGATGATTAATATGGCACGAACAAGAGTGCCGGATGCTGAATTTCGGATCGATTCACTATTCAAAACAGATATTCCACCGTGCAATGCTGTCACATCGATTGGTGAATGCCTCAGCTACCTGTTTGATTTAGACAACGATCGCCAAATTCTTGTTCAACTGTTCCACCGCATATATAATGCCTTAACTCCTGGGGGTGTATTCATCTTCGACATTGCAACAACAGGACAAGTCGCACAGGGAACCACAAGTAAAGGGTTTACCGAAGGAGATGACTGGGTAGTACTCGTTGAAAAGCAGGAGGATCACGAGCAAATAACTTTGACTCGTCGAATTATCAGTTTCCGCAAGGTAGGGGAACACTATAGACGAGCTGACGAAGTACACTACTTGCGGTTATACGAAACGACAACTGTTGAAAGTGAACTCCAGCGCGTGGGTTTTGAAGTTGAAACAACCCATAGTTATGGTAAATACCTACTGTCAAAAGGTCATGTAGCATTTATTGCACGCAAATTATATGAATAAATATCTGAATTAAATCCAATATCTAATTTTTTTTGCTATGGTGATCCCAAAGGAATTGTTAAGTACTTACGAGGTGTCAATCAAGTGACTAATCGATGAATTTGTATATTAAAATACAAATTTATAGAGATATTTTCTCTATAAAGTGGATCTGTTTTGTTACTTATTCGGTTGGGCAATACGCGCTTCAATGTCTTCCAATGTTTGTAACAATAGACGACTTGCCTGTAATTGCCAACCCCATTTCTGAATTCTAAAAGCTAATACAGTTCCAACTATAGCAGCTAACAAACAGATGGGTTGATTTAAAGAAATTCCGAATAACAAACCCAATCCAGCAATTCCCCAAAATGGTAAAGCTGCTGCTTGTCTTTGTTCTTCCACAATTTGACTAATCATATTAGAAGATTGCTTACTAGCGAGTAATACCTCTTTGACTTCTCGCTGTTCGGCTGCTGATACTGACAAACCTATTTTGCGCCGTAGTTTTTCAATTTTGCGGGCATCTGTGCTGTACTCTGTTAACTCATCTTCTGCCATTTTCAGCAGTCGTTCTAGTTGCGCCATTATGCATTATGTCCGAATCTGATACAGCCATTATCCCGAATAATTGTTATTTATGGACTATAGTTTGGTATTTAATTTCATAATCCAAAATCATGCTACTAGCTGTAATATCTAAAATTGAATATGGAAAAATATACTAGTACGGCACGGCGGAAATAGAGCAACCATTAAAAATCTCTAAAGAGCTTATTCCATAATACTTTTGACTTTTGAACGCCAGTTGCTTCTCCTGTCGGAGACGCTGCGCGAACAAGTCGGCAGAGCCGCCCAACGCACTGGCTCCTTTTGGCTTTTGACTTCTGCCTTGCGGTTAGCGGTTACGCATTGACAAATTGAGCATAAACTTAAAAGGTAATTATGACTACAGTATCTAAAAGCACATTATCTCCATCTTCTCAAGAGCGATCGCTCATCTTGTGGTTTGATGAAGTTGGTATTGATGATATCCCCGTAGTTGGTGGTAAAAATGCCTCACTGGGCGAAATGATTCAACAGCTAACGCCTAAAGGTATTAACGTTCCCACAGGATTTGCCACTACTGCTTATGCTTATCGTTATTTCATCAAATCAGCAGGGTTAGAAGCAAAACTACGCAAACTCTTTGCTGACTTAGATGTTGAAGATGTCAAAAATTTACGAGAACGGGGGAAAAAAGCGCGATCGCTCTTAATCCACACCCCATTTCCTGTAGAATTGCGAGAGGCGATCGCTAAAGCTTACCAAAGTCTTTGTGAACAATACAACGCAGAGACAGATGTTGCAGTCCGTTCTAGTGCCACCGCCGAAGACCTTCCAGATGCTAGTTTTGCTGGACAGCAGGAAACTTACCTCAACGTTGTCGGTGCTGAAGGAGTTTTAGCAGCTTGTCACAAGTGCTTTGCTTCCATATTTACCGATCGCGCCATTTCTTATCGTCACACCAAAGGATTTGATCACTTTAGCATTGCTCTAGCTGTGGGTGTGCAAAAAATGGTGCGTTCAGACTTAGCAACCTCTGGGGTGATGTTCTCAATTGATACAGAAACCGGATTTAAGGATGCAGCATTAATTACAGCCGCCTACGGTTTAGGCGAAAACGTTGTCCAGGGGTCTGTGAACCCTGATGAATATTATGTTTTTAAACCAACTTTAAAAGCTGGTTTCCGCCCAATTATTGATAAAAAATTGGGTAGTAAAGAACTAAAAATGATTTATGATGACGGCTCTAAATTTACGAAAAATGTCTCTGTTCCACCCAGAGAAAGAGGCAAATTCGCCCTGAATGATGAAGAGATTTTACAACTAGCGAATTGGGCATGTTTAATAGAAGACCATTATTCCCAAGTCCACGGCATTTCCACTCCAATGGATATCGAGTGGGCAAAAGATGGAATTACAAATCAACTTTTTATTGTGCAAGCGCGTCCCGAAACCGTGCAGTCGCAGAAGACGGGAAATATATTGCGGAGTTATCGGTTGTTATTGGGGAATAGGGAATGGGGAATAGGGAATGGGGAAAAATCTTCTCAATCTCCACTTCCTGATTCCCAATCTCTAATTCCCGTTGTTACGGGACGGGCGATTGGGGAAGCGATTAGTCAAGGAAAAGCACGGCTAATTTTAGATGTTCAGAAACTCGAACAGTTCCAAGTTGGGGAAGTTTTGGTAACAGAGAGAACTGATCCCGATTGGGAACCAATTATGAAACGCGCCAGTGCAATTGTTACTAACTCTGGTGGTAGAACATGCTTTGATGGCGAAACCAAAATATTAACCAATAAAGGGTTTATGACCTTGCGTCAGATTTATGAGCAAGGTTATGAAGGTTTGCTAACTCTATCATTAAATACCCAGACAAACAAAATAGAGTGGCAACCAATTCTTGATTCCATGAAAAGACAATCAAAAATGATTAGCGTCAGCGTCTCTCAAACAGGTAGAATTACTGACAACTACTTACGCTTAACACCAGATCACAAAATGATTAATATCAGAGGTGGCGAATATCTAAAAACTGAAATTCAAGATATGCTTGCAGCCCAAGAAATGGTGGTAATAGCAGAGAATATTCCGCAGTTGGGTGTACCCGAAAAAGAGAATATCAAGATGGCTTATTTATTAGGGGGTATACTCACAGATGGTTCTATTTATAGAAGCCGTACTCATGGAGAGGTACAGTTTATCCAAAAGGATACTTTGCCGAAGCAGCAATTTATAGCAGCTATGCAGGAATGCATGAATACAGTTTATGATAAACCATTTGTTGCTCATCTCAAAAAAGCATCTTCTGGCTCAATAAGAGGTCAATTAGTAGTAGGTCAAGCAACAGCTTATAGACTCTACTCTAAAAAAATAGCCTATGATTTGCATGAAAAAGAGCAAAGTATTGTGAGTATGTTGCTCAATAACTCTGTGGAATTTGCTTATAATTTTCTGGCAGGTGTGATTGATGGAGATGGTTGTTACTTTAATAATCGCATTCATATATATGCGTCAGAAGAACTGCTATTACAAGCTATAATTGTGGCTTGTTTAAAAATAGGGACTGTTCCTCAAGTGACCAAAAATCGAGGAATACATAATATACAATTGGTTGAGAAATTAGCAGAGATATTGCAATTTACCAACAGGGTTAAAGGGAAAGTTAGCGATAGAGTAATACAAACACGCTTCTTTGCTACCAAACAACTATTTGATGACAATGCCACAGGACAGATAAAACTCAGAAGAGATAATAATTTTCTGATTTCTGACAAACAACTACATAAAATTGGCAAATTCAATCGCCTACTTGCAGGCGATATTCGGATGCATCGGGTGGTTGCAGTTGATGAAAAGATTCATGATGATGTGTTCAATATTACAGTTGCCGAACATCATAACTATGTTGTATTCACCAGCAAATATACACCAGTAATTGTCTGTAATTGCCATGCAGCGATCATTGCGCGAGAATTGGGTGTACCTGCGATCGTGGGATGCGGCAATGCTACAGAAATTTTAAAACCTGGTCAAGAGGTAACAATTTCTTGCGCTGAAGGGGAAGAGGGAAAAGTTTATGCAGGCTTATTACCTTTTGAAGTGGAAGAAGTTCCTTTAGAGAACTTACCCCGCACTCGCACTCAACTTTTAATGAATGTGGGTAATCCTCAAGAAGCATTGAGTTTATCAGCAATTCCCAACGATGGCGTAGGTTTAGCACGGACAGAATTTATCATCGCTAACCAAATTCAAATTCATCCAATGGCATTGATTCACTATGATTTGTTAAAAGATGAATTTGCCAAAGCGAAAATTGCTGAAATTACTGCACTTTACGACGATAAACCCCAGTATTTTGTAGATAGATTAGCCCAAGGCATTGGTAGAATTGCGGCGGCATTTTATCCCAAACCAGTAATTGTGCGAATGTCAGATTTCAAAAGTAATGAATATGCCAATTTGTTAGGTGGGCGACAGTTTGAACCCCACGAAGAAAACCCAATGCTCGGTTGGCGGGGGGCAGCGCGTTACTATGATGAAGGCTACAGAGAAGCTTTTGCCCTAGAATGTGATGCTATCAAACGGGTACGAGAAGAAATGGGTTTGACAAATGTTATCCCGATGATTCCATTTTGTCGTACTCCCGATGAAGGGCGGTTGGTTTTAGCAGAGATGGCAAAAAATGGTTTAAAGCAGGGTGTTAACGGCTTGCAGGTTTATGTGATGTGCGAGTTGCCTAGTAACGTTATTCTGGCTGAGGAATTTGCTGAGGTATTTGATGGCTTCTCGATTGGTTCTAATGATTTAACTCAGCTGACATTGGGGATAGACAGGGATTCGGCGTTGGTAGCCAGATTGTTTGATGAACGCAGTCCAGCTGTGAAACGAATGGTGAAAATGGTCATAGAAACAGCGAAAAAATGCGATCGCAAAATCGGCATTTGTGGGCAAGCACCCAGCGATTACCCAGAATTTGCCCAGTTTTTGGTTGAACAAGGAATTGACTCGATTAGTCTAAATCCAGATTCGGTTTTAAAGACAATGCTGGAAGTCGCAAAAGTTGAGGATATTAATTTGTAATTTGTAATGAAGCTCGTTCCGACGCTCGATATTTTCAAGTTTCTAACCAGTTATCTAATTTTAAGTTGGGAATATTTTCAAAATCTTTGATATTATTAGTAACCAGAATATCGTCACGAGAACGAGCCACAGCAGCAATTAAGGCATCAAATTCTCCAGTTGGTTTCCCAATTATTCGGAGTTCACTTTGAATCTTGCCAAATTCAATAGCTGCTTCTATTTCAAATTCTTCCACTGGTAGTAGTTCTAGAAACTGTGCTAATATCTCTAGATTCTCGGCTAATTTTCGAGAACAATAAACACCTTTGTATAGCTCTGAAACTACAATGATGGACAGATAGCATTGGCTGAAAAATCGATTGAATTTAGTAACAGCTTGGGGATTTTCATTTAGCAGTGCAATGCAAATGTTGGTATCTAATAAATACATTAGCCATTATCCTGATTATCAAGTGAGTCTATAATTCTGCCTTGATAAGTATGACGCTGTTGGTCAATTTCTGTAAATATTTCTTTTAATTCTGGTTGGTTTTTCCAAGCCCCAAATAATTGATTGAGTCTAGCTAGTCTCTTATCGTCTGTTAATGATGATTGTGGTTCTGCAATTTTATTGGCAATAAATTCTACGTCTATAATGATTTCTGTCCCATCTGGAATATCATTAAGTTGTTCTGAAATCTCAATGTTTTGACCACGTTTTATACCTCTAAGTTTCATGTTTAATTACCTCCTGTAATTATTAGTTGATGGTGATAGTTAACCGCTATTAGTTAATAATTATCAAAATAAACTCATTTGTCCCCCTCCATTTAAGGGTATCTCACTAGCAACTCACAAGTAGCAGACCTAGAACAGGTAATTGGTCAGTACTTTACCTACCTTGCTGTAATGTCCCGCAATTATCCAGATAGGGTTTTGTATATCGCTGTTCATGAGGATATTTTTACTGACATTTTTGAGGAAGAGCCGCTTGGTAAACTTATATTGGAAGACTACAAAATTCCTCTGATCGTTTTTAATCCAAAGCGAGAGGTTATTGTCCGATGGCTAATTTGCAACAATACAGGCAGCTAATTTGCAGCATTCTTACTGAACATACAAAGATTCCTTACTCTTACGGCAATATTCAGCATGAAACTATCTTTGATCGAGAACAGGATCGATATTTGGTAATGATTCTTGGTCGAGAACCAGTACCAGAACTCTCTCCAACTGCAACACGCCGCGTTCACGGCTGTCTGATTCACATTGATATTATTGATGGCAAAATTTGGATTCAACGTGATGGCACTGAAGAGGGGTTAGCAAGGGAATTAGTAAAGGCAGGTATCCCAAAGGATCGGATTGTGTTAGGGTTTCGGTCTGAAGAACTGCGGAAAGATTCAGAATTTGCAATCGCATAGCCAACGGTAGTTAAACTTCTGGATAATTGCCCATAGCATAGCGATCGCTATATTTTGTTTGTGTAATTGTCTACAAAACTTTTGACTGCTTAACCATAAGTATCTTACTATTTTGCAGAATGGCAATTTATTTTAGCCAAAAGCAAGATGACAAATCTTTTGGAAACCGAACGCTTGCTCATTCGCAGTTGGATACCCGAAAGCGATGCCGAACAAGCGTTTGCAATTTACAGTGATCCTGAAGTTACGCACTTTCTTGGTAAATCTTCTCGCGTTACAAGTATTGAGTCACAGCGTCAGCGCTTGATTGAAGGTATCGAGCGAATGCACCAACGCAACAATGGTACTGGAGCTTGGGCAATTGTTGAAAAGGAAAGTACAACAATTGTGGGAACTATCCTTCTTAAACAATTGCCCGACAAAGATGGTTTACCCACTCAAGATTATGAAGTAGGCTGGCACTTAAGGCGAGCTTCTTGGGGTAAAGGGTATGCAACAGAAGCTGGACGGGTTATGCTCAATTACGGATTTAGTGTTTTGAACTTGCCAGTAATTTATGCCGTAGTGAAGCCAGAAAATCATGCTTCAATCCGTGTAACAGAACGATTGGGTATGAAACCAATAGGGCGGACAAACAAGTATTACGGCATTGAACTACTCCTGTTTCAACTAGATGCACCTGAAGAGTGGAGAGAGAACAGGAAAGCAGTTCTTGAGTAGAGGGTAGGGGGGCAAAGAAGTGGAGTTCAAAGACTCATTGGCAAGTATCAAAGACTCATTCACGAGTATTAAACCAATTCGCAATTCGCAATTCGCAATTCGCAATTCGCAATTCGCAATTCGCAATTACGTTTTGTGACGGGGATTTAGACCCCGACACAAAACGTGCTGCCTATCTTGCTGGGGACTTAAACCCCCAAAGTTCGTTAAAGACTCATTCCCTATTCCCCA
>NZ_BDUD01000001.1:6846558-6881558 GCF_003113895.1 Nostoc commune NIES-4072
TGCCCAATGCCCAATGCCCAATGCCCCATGCCCAATGCCCCATGCCCAATGCCCAATGACAAATAACAAATAACAAATGACAAAAAAGTGGTTCCGAATTGGGATGGTGAGTGTATTTCTTCTTTCACTTGCCTTAAGGTTTTGGGGGCTGGAGCGATTCAACACTCTGGTATTTGATGAAGTTTATTTTGCCAAATTTGGTAATAATTATCTTACGCATACGCCATTTTTTAATGCTCATCCGCCGCTAAGTCAATATATGATCGGCATCGGCATTTGGATTGGCAGTCACATTCCTTTTTGGCACGATACGGTAAATGGATTGACAGGATCATTGCGATCGCCTTGGACTTATCGGTGGTTTAATGCTCTTACTGGCTCATTTATCCCTTTAGTTGTAACTGCGATCGCTTATCAATTGAGTTATCGTCGTAGCTTTGCTCTGCTTGCAGGTTTCTTCACAGCTTGTGATGGCATCTTTCTAGTTGAGTCTCGCTATGCTTTAAGTAATATTTATATCGTCATCTTTGGTTTATTAGGGCACTGGTTTTTATTATTAGCATTAGATAATCAAAATCGACGACGTTTTTGGTTAGTTTTTGCTGGCATTGCTTTTGGTGCTTCAGTCGGTACTAAATGGAACGGTTTATGGTTCCTCTCAGGTGTTTATCTCATTTGGATAGCAGCTTGGATAATCCATTTGATACATTCTTTTCTGAACTCCAAACTCTTTTTTGCATCTTCTTCATTGAAAGAGGCAGGAGGCGGGGAGAGTAGAGGAGCAGGGGAAGCAGGGGAGGCAGGGGTTAGTACTTATTCTCCCTCGTCTCAGACACCACTACAAAACCTAACTCAGCTAAATATTTTTCAGATGCTGTTTTATTTAGGAATTATCCCAGCTTTGATTTACAGCATCATCTGGATTCCTCACCTTCAACTAGATAAAACTTATGGATTTATTGCAGTACATCAGCAAATTTTGAAGTTTCATTTACAGCTAGGTGGCAATAATCCTAACGTGCATCCTTATTGTGCTCCCTGGTACAAATGGCCGTTGATGACTCGACCAATGGCATATTATTATCAAACAGCTGAAAGTATTACCGAACCCTTACCTGTGATGGGCCCGCCTTTGCCTGCCGGTGCTGGACAAGTTATTTATGATGTCCATGCAATGGGCAATCCATTTTTGTGGTGGTTTGGTCTTGCTGCTATGTTGTTTTTAGTAGGGATGCTGGTGTCACAACCCATAAGTCTTTGGGTGAAAGAAAAGCGTTTTTCAGTACCTGAAACTCTTAGCGTTGATACTTGGATTGCCTTGTATTTAGTTATAAATTATGCTGCTAACTTATTACCTTGGGTGGAAGTGACAAGGTGCGTTTTTATATATCACTATATGTGTGCGGTGGTGTTTATATTTTTAGCGATCGCTTGGTTTGTCGATCAGTGTCTTCGCAGTTATTATCAACAACTCCGGGCGCTAGGTGTCACCATTACTTTTATCATTCTGGCTGCTTTTATTTTCTGGATGCCGATTTATCTGGGTTTACCCCTCTCACCTCACGATTATAAGCTGCGAATGTGGTTTAACTCTTGGATTTGATTATAGGGGCATTGGGCATGGGGCATTGGGCATGGGGCATTGGGCATGGGGCATTGGGCATTGGATGAATAATAACTCCTAACTCCTAACTCCTAACTTATTTCTAAACTTAATATAGCTACACATATACAGAATTGTTTAATCACATCGTTTTCATATTTCTTATCGCTATGTAACTTTAACGGCTGTTAGACTTTTAAAGCGCAAGCAGATGAGACTAATGCTGCAAAACGCAACACCAGGGCATGGAAAATTAGATACTAAGTAAAAGTGATGAATGAAAAATTATAAAATTTTTTACATTCATCATTATTCGTTATTATAGATACTCTAGTTTTGATGCTCCCAGACAACAGAGGAGGATCGTCATGGAAATAAACTTACAATTCCCAGGTATTAATTTAATTAGCTTGAAAGAAGCACCGATTCATATTTCTAGCCAAATTCAACCTCATGGTGTCCTGTTAGTCTTAGAGGAGCCTGAGCTAAAAATATTACAAGTTAGCACTAATACATTAAAGATTTTCGGAATTGCTCCCGAAAATATGTTGCACAAAAAACTAGAAGATTTACTAGACCCCTTTCAAATAGAGAGAATTAAAACAGGGTTATCCGGAGAAAATCTTGATTTCATCAATCCCACCAAAGTTTGGGTGCGAAAAAAAGGTGATGAATACGTAGTATTTGATGCAATATTTCACCGCAATACTGAAGGATTTTTAATCCTAGAGTTAGAACCTGCTCTTACTCAAGAAAATATTCCGTTTTTAAGCTTTTATCATCTAGCTAGAGCCTCTATAAATCAACTAGAAAAAACAGCAAATCTCCGTGACTTTTGTCAAGTTATCGTTCAAGAAGTTCGGAAAATAACGGAATTTGACAGGGTAATGTTATATAAATTCGATGATGATGGGCATGGTTCCGTTGTCGCTGAAGAAAAACTAGAAAGCCTAGAACCTTATTTAGGGCTGCATTACCCAGAGTCAGATATTCCCAAACCAGCGAGAAAATTATTTGCTGCCAATTCGATTAGAATCATCCCAGATGCTTATTCTCAACCAGTAAAACTTTTTCCTGTAAATAATCCAATTAGCGATCGCCCTATTAATTTAACCAACTCCATTCTCAGAAGTGCTGCTTCCTGTCATACGGAGTACTTGCATAATATGGGTGTTGGTGCTTCGCTGACTATCTCTTTAATTAAAGATCAAAAACTCTGGGGACTAATTGCTTGTCACCATCAATCCCCGAAATATGTTTCCTACGAATTGCGTAAAGCCTGCGAATTTTTGGGGCGAGTAATATTTGCAGAAATCTCAGCTAGAGAAGAGACAGAAGACTACTATCACCGAATAAATTTGACACACCTTCAATCAATCTTGATTGAATACATGTCTCAAGAAGAAAACTTCATAGATGGTTTGGTTAAAAACCCGCAGCATCTTTTAGATTTGGGTAGCGCTCAAGGTGCAGCCGTGTGTTTTGGGGGAAATTGTACAGTAGTTGGTGAGACACCTAGAGAAGAAGACCTGAATTTTTTAGTTCAATGGCTCAAGAATAATGTTGAGGAAGAAGTATTTTGTACAGATTCTTTACCACAGATTTATCCAGATGCCGAAAGTTTTAAAAATGTCGCCAGTGGTTTGTTAGCGATTCCTATCGCCAAGCGGAATTATGTTTTGTGGTTCCGACCGGAAGTAATTCAAACTGTAAATTGGGGTGGCGATCCTAATAAGGCGTTTGAAGTTAACCAGTCAGAAGGAAATGTCCGTCTGTGTCCACGCAAATCATTTGAACTGTGGAAAGAAACAGTTCGCTTAACATCTTTACCTTGGAAAGATGTAGAAGTTAAAGCAGCATTGGAACTGCGGAAAGCAATTGTTAACATTGTGCTACGTCAAGCCGATGAACTAGCCCAGTTAGCGCAGGATTTAGAACGTTCTAACGCCGAATTGAAAAAGTTTGCCTACGTCGCCTCCCATGACTTGCAAGAACCACTCAATCAAGTTGTGAATTACGTCCAACTGTTAGAGATGCGCTATAGCGAAGAACTTGACGAAGATGCTCAGGAGTTTATTAGCTACGCTGTGCAGGGAGTTAGCCTGATGCAGACGTTGATTGATGACGTACTAGCATACTCGAAAGTAGATATGCAAGCGATCGCATTTCAAATGAACGATGTAGAGACATCCTTAATGCGGGGGTTGGGCAATTTGCGTCAACGCATTAATGAAACTGGGGCTACTATCACCCACGATCCCTTACCAGTAGTCATGGCTGACAGCACCCAACTCATGCAGCTATTCCAAAACCTCATCGGTAACGCCATCAAGTTCCACAGTGACCAGCCGCCACAAATCCATGTGGGAGCAGAAAGAATAGAAGATGCATGGCTATTCTCAGTTCGGGATAATGGAATTGGTATTGATCCAAAATTTAGCGATCGCATTTTCGTAATTTTTCAGCGCTTACACACGCGGGATGAATATACTGGTACAGGTATGGGTTTAGCGATCTGTAAGAAGATTGTCGAATGTCACCGGGGGCGGATCTGGGTAGAGTCAGAACTAGGTGAAGGCGCAACCTTCTACTTTACGATTCCAGTTGGAGGACGCGAACTTGAGCGTAGAAACGGGAGAAAGACACAAAACCATCTTTTTGGTCGAGGACAATAAAGCTGACATTCGCTTAATCCAAGAAGCGTTGAAAAATAGTTCAGTTCCCTACCAAGTGGTAACGGTCAGGGATGGTATAGATGCTATGGCTTATTTACGCCAAGAAGGTGAATATGCTGATGCAGCACGCCCTGACCTCATTCTGCTGGATTTGAACTTGCCTAAAAAAGATGGTCGAGAAGTGCTGGCGGAAATAAAAGCCGACCCACTACTAAAGCGTATTCCAGTTGTTGTGCTAACAACCTCAAAAAATGAGGATGACATTTTTCACAGCTACGATTTACATGTGAATTGCTATATCACTAAATCTCGCAACCTCAACCAATTATTTCAAATCGTCAAGAGTATTGAAGATTTTTGGCTCTCTACTGTGACACTACCATCGGAGTGAGGCAGGGGGCAGGAGGAGATGAGGGAGCAGGGGGAGCAGGGGAAGCAGGGGAAGAAGAATTATTGATTAATGCCCAATGCCCAATGCCCAATGCCCAATGCCCAATGCCCAATGCCCAATGCCCAATGCCCAATGCCCAATGACAAATGACAAATGACTAATGACAAGATCGAGGAGCAATAGGGGGTGAAACCCGAAGATTATGGTTGTGAGCTACTCAGTAAAAATCTTGTTAATTGAGGATAATCTAGCTTCTGCTAGGTTGTTACAAGAGTTTTTGACGCAAGCCCAGTCTCAAGAGTTCACTCTGGTTCATGTGACGCGATTGGGGGAAGCACTTCAGGAACTAAGTAAATGTAATTATGATGTGATTTTATTAGATTTAACTTTACCTGACAGTCAAGGATTGTCATCTCTACCTCCTCTGATTGGTCAAGCGCCAAGCATACCAATTGTTGTTCTAACAAATACAAATGATGAAGAACTGGCAATTGAAGCAGTGCGACAGGGGGCCCAAGATTATCTAGTCAAGCGCCAGGTAAATGTAGATGTTTTGGTTCGCTCTTTGCGTTATGCGATCGAGCGTAAGCAGGTTTTAGAATCATTACGCACAGTCAATGAAACATTACAAACCCGGGTTGAAGAACGAACTGCGGAACTGGTGAAAGCCAATGAACTTAACCAGTTCAAATCTGAATTTGTCTCGATGCTCTCCCATGACATCCGCAATCCCCTAAATACTATTCTCTTGGCTGCTGGATTACTACAAAACCAAGATGAAAGATTGACCAAAGAGAAAAAACTGAATCATTTACAAATGATTCGCTCGGCGATCAAAAACATGGCGCAGCTATTGGATGAAGTTACATTCATCGGCAAAGCTGATTCCGGTAGACTGGGGCATGACCTCATCTGCTTAGATTTAGAAGCTTTTTGCCGCCAAATGATTGAAGAAGTTCGATTGCTCGCAAATGAGAAGCATCTGACTTTGGTATTCGCCAGTTTTGGGCAGTTAGACGAAGCACTATGGGATGAAAGCTTACTGCGGCACATTTTGGGCAATTTACTTAGCAATGCGATTAAGTATTCACTACCGGGCGGCATAGTGCGTTTTGAACTAATTGGTCAGGAAAAAGCGGTAATTTTCCGAGTTCAAGATTGGGGAATTGGCATTCCTCAAGAAAACCAAAAGCGACTGTTTCAACCTTTCCAACGTGCGGACAATGTTGGAACCATTCCTGGCACTGGCTTAGGACTAGCGATCGCCAAAAAATGTGTCGATGCACAGGGAGGCGAGATTGTAGTCAATAGTCAAGTTGGAGTAGGTACAACCTTTACCGTCACTCTTCCTTTACTAGAAGTTTAAAGCAATTTTCATATCTGGGGAATGCAGTTCATTCTTGGGGCGCAATATATTGTGCCCTTACGCAGCAATAATTCAAGTAGCCTAAGCTTGCGTTTGCAGAGGATAAGGATTTTGTTGAAATGAGCGTCTAACGCATCACTAGATAGCACGATGCGTTGGGTTAAAGCCGTAATGCACTCTATTTTATCTGTGAAAATTTAAACGTTTGCAACAAATGCTTTTCCATATATAAGAAAGGCTTAAGTATTTCTTGCAAATGTATAATCAGTTGCTGCAATTGCTTAATACTTTGCAACAAATGCTTTTCCATATATAAGAAAGGCTTAAGTATTTCTTGCAAATGTATAATCAGTTGCTGCAATTGCTCAATACTTTGCAACAATTACTCTTCCATATATAAGAAAGGCTTAAATCATTGCAACAATTGTTGTAATGAACTTATGAGTTCCTTAAAGCAATTTTTACCCGTGGTAACGGCGATTCCGTTATCACTTTTAGGACTTACGCACACTCTACGAATTCTCGGCGCTCTTGGCGTCTTGGCGGTTCGAGAAATTAAGCTTTTTAGCAATTTTTGCGTAAGTCCTAACTTTTTTTCTCTGCTCACCAGAAATTTATCTTTACAAAAATTTTACTAAAATTGAGCGACTATTTTCGGAATTTATAAATTGGATTTGTAGCCGAATCTATATCTACAAAAGCAATATTCAACAAAAATTGTCAGAAATATCACTTAGCTAAATTATTTTTTGCATAAAACTAAAACTAAGGGGTGATAAGTACTACAGTTGCGAGAAAAATTATTTTTTGCAATGTTTTTACTTAATTTAGAGATAATTGTCAAATTATGAATCTTTCATAAGATATTCGTGTGTCCATAAATCTAGTTAATAATACGTATATGTTTGACTGGAATACGAAAATTGAAACAAAATATATACAAGTAGCTAATGGTAAGTACTTAACATCATTTCAGCGTAAATTACTGCTAGTAAGTTTAGAAAAAAGTTTACCTGAATCTTACCGACAACGTATTGAAATCATGTTGTTGGCAGATGAGGGAAAATCTCAAACAGAAATTTGTCAAATTTTGGGGTGTTGCCCAGCAACAGCAAGGCATTGGATGCACATAGCCCGGACAGGGATGGCGCACCAATGGCAAGATTGCCCCATTGGTCGCCCGAAAGCAGTAAATGAGGAGTATTTAGAACGTTTAAAAGAACTGATTAAAAGTAGTCCCCGCGAGCATGGCTATGCTTTTCGGCGGTGGACAACAAACTGGCTAGGGAAACATTTAGCGAAAGAATTTGGGATTGAGGTGAGCGATCGCCATATCAAGCGACTGCTCAAACAGATGGGATTATCGACACTACCAAAACCCAGCAATTCTGAAGCAAACAACAATGAGCAGGCTAAGAGTTCCAAAATCTTCATTAGTGACCTGAAATCGGCAGCTATTCCAGATGATTCCGAATTTTTGTCTATGAACTTCGCAAAATTAGCAAACGATTCAGACATTTATGGCGCAAGATATATCCGCTCAACTGGTTTCTCTAGAACAGTTCAACAATACTCTGGGTTATTCTCTTTCGACAGAGGAATTTCAACAATGTCTTCAACAAGTTAAATTTATCAACCCGAAAGTCGGCAAGTTCTGGCAAGGAACTGATGCTCAACCAGGAATCTATATTGCGATCGCTGGTAAGGTCAGGTTGTTAGATAGCGCCGATGAGTTAATCGCCACTGTAGAGGCAGGTGACTCATTTGGAGAATTTACCTTGTTGAAGGAGGTTGACTTTAGACCTTACACTGCAAGGGCTTCAGTCAACTTACAATTATGCTTTGTTCCGGGTGAAGTGCTATGGCCATTGATGGCTAAATATCCCCAAATTCGGGAGCATTTGTGGGCTAAGGCGCGATCGCGTAATCCCCAACAGGGGGACTCAGATAATACCCCAGTACTCCCATCTGACTTAAAACGGCTGCATGAAACGAAGATTTTGTCAACGCCAGCAGTAAAGCCACGCGAGAAAAAGATTAGCAAAGCCTATTTTCCCAACTCCACGCAGCGAGTAGGGCATTTATTACAGCGTGTGATTCGGCGCTATCCGTTTTTTGCTCAACAGAGTGGATCGGATTGCGGTGCAGCTTGTTTAGTGATGGTGTCTCGCTATTGGGGGAAAAATTTTAGTGTCAATCGCCTGCGGGATATCGCCAATGTTGACCGTAATGGTTCATCACTGCGGGGGTTATCGGCGGCGGCTGAAAGTATTGGGTTTACGACGCGACCTGTGAAAGCGAGTCTTAACCAATTGGCGAAGCAAAAATTGCCTGCGATCGCCCACTGGGAAGGCAAACATTACATTGTTGTCTACGAAATTACACCCAAACACGTCATTGTAGCCGACCCCGCGATCGGGCAATGCAGCCTCAGCCACGCCGAATTTAAAGCCAAGTGGACTGGTTACACACTGCTGCTGCAACCGACAGCCATGCTCAAGGATACCAAAGAGACTTCTACTCCTTTTTGGCAATTCTTTGAGTTGATGAAACCTCACTCTTTAGTGATGCTGGAAGTGTTTGTCGCTTCCTTATTTATCCAGATTTTTGGACTTGTTACCCCCTTATTTACCCAGTTAATTTTAGACCGCGTAGTGGTGCAGCGTTCGGAACTAACCTTAACGGCGGTGGGTTTAGGGTTACTGATTTTTAGTTTATTCCGTGTGGCAATGACGGGGTTGCGGCAATATCTGTTAGACCACACGGCGAATAAGCTCGATTTAGCACTGATTGTCGGATTTATTCGCCATACCCTGCGGCTACCCTTGAGTTACTTTGAGTCGCGTTATGTAGGGGATATTATCTCTCGTGTACAGGAAAACCGTAAAATTCAACGCTTCCTCTCCGGTGAGGCGTTGTCTATCCTGCTGGATCTAGTCACTGTCTTTATCTATTTAGGATTGATGTTTTGGTACAGTTGGAAAATGGCGTTGCTGGTGTTGGTGGTTGTACCGCCTTTTTTCCTACTGGCATTGATTGCCACACCTTTTTTACAAAAGATTTCTAGGGAAATCTTTAATGCTGTTGCTAAGGAAAGCAGCTATCTGATTGAAGCCCTTTCTGGTGTGCGAACAGTTAAATCCACAGCAGTGGAACAGACAGTGCGTTGGCATTGGGAGGAGTTATTAAGTAAAGAAGTAAAAACTAACTTTTCTGGGCAAATTATTAGCAATCGTCTGCAAATATTCAGCAACACAATTGAAGCAGTAGTAACTACTGTATTGCTGTGGTTCGGGGCATACCAAGTAATTCACAACGAGTTAACTATTGGGCAATTGGTAGCATTTAATATGTTGCTAGGAAATATTATTAGACCCTTCCAACGATTAACAGTTTTGTGGAATCAATTGCAAGAAGTAGTGATTGCGGTGGAACGAATTAATGATGTGTTAGATGCAGAACCAGAAGAGGATTTGCAGCATCAGGCGCGGCAATCTTTACCACCCATTCAAGGTAACATTCGCTTTGACAACGTGACATTTCGCTATCACCCTGAAAGCGATATCAATGTTTTAGAAAATCTCAGTTTTGAAATACACAGTGGGCAAATGGTTGCCCTGGTGGGACGGAGTGGTTCGGGTAAAACCACCATTTCTAAGCTGGTTTTGGGATTATATCCGGCTACAGATGGCAAAGTGTTGATTGATGGTCACGATATTACCAGTCTTTCGTTGCGTTCTCTACGCGAACAAGTTGGGGTAGTTGATCAAGACACCTTTTTGTTTGGCGGAACGATTCGGGAAAATATTAGTTTGGCCCATCCTGGAGCCACTTTGGCAGAGATTATTGAGGCGGCGCGATTGGCGGGTGCTGATGAGTTTATTAAAAAGTTACCTATGGGTTATGAAACCCAGATTGGTGAAGGAGGGGGGATGTTGTCTGGAGGACAGCGACAAAGAATTGCGATCGCAAAAGCATTATTAGGCAATCCTAAGCTATTGGTTTTGGATGAAGCGACTTCCCATCTAGATGCAGAGTCAGAAAGGATTATTCAGACGAATTTAAACACAATTCTCAAAGGCAGAACCACCTTAGTAATAGCCCATCGCCTTTCAACTGTCCGAAATGCAGATTTGATTTTGGTGCTAGATCGCGGCGTATTGATTGAGAGTGGGACTCACCAAGAGTTAATGGCCAAGCGGGGACATTATTTTTATCTCAATCATCAGCAGTTGGATGTTGCGGGGTGAAAAAAGAAGACAAGCAGGAATCTTTTTTGTCTCCCCATTCCTAATACGGTTCGGATAAGACTTGATCCCCCTGCCTGCGGCGACCCCCTTAAAAACGGGGTAATAAGAATACAAAGCCCCCCTTTTTAAGGGGGGTTGGGGGGATCTCCGAAAGCCAAACATATTAACTGAACCGTATTGTCCTCACTCCCAAAATCCAAAATTGATATCAGGAAAAATCATGCCAAACACATTAAATGGAAAAGTTCAAACCCAAATCTATGAGGTAGAACAGGGCAAGGAAATTTTCAGAGAGCAAACACCAGCCATATCAACTGATGATTGGGCTTACGCAACCAAGGATTTACTTGATAGCTTGCCCCAAGTTTGGACAAGGGGATTGCTGTATTTTTTGGTAATCTTTGTGTCGATAATTTTACCTTGGGCGATGCTATCTAAGGTGGATGAAACTGGTACAGCAAGAGGGCGACTTGAGCCAAAAGGAAAAACGGTTAGGTTGGATGCTGCTGTGGCAGGTACTGTTGCCGAAATTCGGGTAAAAGAGGGTGATTCTGTTAAACTTGGGCAGACTTTATTAGTGTTGGAATCGGAATTAGTTAAGGCAGAATTGCGGCAGGCACAGGAGAAGTTAGAAGGACAATTAAATCGACTTTCTCAGTTAAATTCATCTAAAAGTCAGTTAGTTGTATCTTTGACAACACAACAGCAACAAAATCAATCTCAACAGTTAGAAAAGCAGGCTCAAATTGACCAAGCGCGACAGAATATGAATGCTCTGAGGAATTCCTATGATTTACAAAAAGACGAAAAATTAGCTCAAGTTAATCAGGCGCGGCAAACTCTTGAGCATAATCAAACGGCTAATAAGTTAGTAGATAGTAGTTTAGCGAGTACCCAGCGAGAAGTTGAACGCTATCGCAGTCTTTGGCAGTCAGGGATTGTTCCAGAAATTAATGTTGTGGAGAAGCAAGATATAGCTAAAGACAAGCAACAGTTATACGAACAAAATAAGTCAGATATTCAGCAAGCTAAACTACGTTTGGTAGAACAACAGAGTAGTTATGAGCGGACTATTCGGCAAGCAAATGCAGATATTGAGCAGGCGCAGTTGCGACTGAAAGAACAGGAAAGGAGTTATCAGACATTGACTCGTTCCAGCAAGCTGGCTTTGCTAAAAATAGATGAACAACAGAAGAATTTGGAGACAGAACTTACTACACTTCAGGCAGAAATCGCTCAAAGTAAGAGTCAGATTGTTTCGTTAAAATTTCAGTTAGGACAACGAGAGTTAAGAGCCACCGTCAATGGTAGAGTATTTCAGTTACCAATACAACGGGCTGGGTCTGTAGTGCAGCCTGGAGCAATGATTGCGGAAATTGCACCCCAAGGTTCGCCTTTAATAATTCGGGCGCAAATGGCGACAAATGAGAGTGGTTCTTTGCGAAGAGGATTGCCAGTAAAATTAAAGTTTGATGCTTATCCGTTTCAAGATTATGGTGTACTAGAAGGAGAATTATTAGAGATTTCTCCTACTACCATAGAGGTGGAAACACCTAATGGAAAAGTAGCAGCTTATGACTTGAAAATTGCCCTCAAACAAAATTGTATCCCCTCAGCTAATAAATGTATTGCCTTGCGTCCTGGAGATACGGCGACAGCTGAGGTAATTGTGCGCCAGCGTCGGATTATTGATTTTCTGCTAGATCCGTTTAAGCAGTTACAGCAGGGTGGGGTGAAATTATAGGTATTTCGCAGTACTTATGCATTTCTAAACCTAACCCCCTGCTGATTTACCTACAAGATAAGAGGGAGAAAAAGCCCCTCTGAATCTAACAAATTTTTTCTTCTTTCCTTTCCTTGTAGGAGAGGGTTAGGAAGGGGCGGTGATTTCACCTTTAATGTCGTCTATCTACTTAGGAGAAACATTATGTCACAAACTATTACTATTACCAACGAAGACATTCTTGAGCAAGTCAAGCTATCCAGCAAAATTCCTGAAATAATTGAAGAGATTATTACCCGTAAGATTATTGCAGCTGCCGTAGCTGAGGCTAGCATCAAAGTAGAGACTGAGGAACTTCAGAAAATAGCAGACCAATTGCGGGTAGTTAACAAACTCAATACTGCTAATGATACCTGGGCATGGCTAGGAAAACATGGTCTGTCTCTAGAAGAGTTTGAAGAAATTGTCTACAACACCGTCATTTCTAGAAAGTTAGCTGCTCATTTATTTGCCGATAAAGTTGAACCATACTTTTTTGAAAACCAATTGGATTATACCAGCGTAGTGATGTTTGAGGTTATCTTAGATGATGAAGACTTGGCGCTGGAACTTTTCTATGCTATTCGGGAAGATGAGATGAGTTTCTATGATGTTGCTCACAAATATATCCAGGATACAGAGTTACGCCGAAAAGGGGGATATCGGGGGATAGTGCGTCGTCAAGATATGACGCCGGAGATTTCTGCTGCCGTTTTTGCAGCAAAGCCGCCGCAGCTTCTCAAACCCATTATTACTTCTAAAGGAGCGCACCTGATTTTAGTGGAGGAAATTATTCAAGCAGAATTGGATAAAAAGCTGCGCTCTAAGATTATCTTAGATTTTTTTTCTGCATGGCTGAAGCAAAAAAATAATCAAGTTGAAGTTATCAGAAACTAGGATTAAGGCATCAAAACAACCTAGATTTTGAGCCATAAATTAAATTCTGGAGTTTAGATTAACCGCAGTTAGTCTAAACTCCAGTAAATTGTTATCCTGTCATACTTGAATCACGACAATACATTTAAAAATTGAGCAGAAATCTGAATAATTATCTTCAGAACTATCTATATATCCGCTCGATTTTAAGGGTCAATAAGCTAGTAGTTGCTCAGATATTATAGCTTTCTTAAACCTCACCAACCAAAAAAGTCGCTTACAGCATCAACAACATCATGGAGGAAATCTCTGATTGGACCACCACCATGAATTTCATTCAGTTCGTTAGCATCTACTTCGGATATAAAGCTCCGAGCATTTATGTCTTGAATCGTGATTGTAGCCATTTTAAAATGTACTCCTAAATAAACTTTTTTCAGTTGGAAGGAATTAGACTTTTAGTTTTTCTATTCCATTAATATAATAATCTGTCATTTAGTCTATTATTTCAATGTTTATATCACTAAAAATTGTGCCATAAATAATGCACTTATAGCTTTGTTTATTACAAAATTTACTGCGTTATTTTTCCAAAAACAAAAACTTCCTACTTATTTGGATAAAGCACCCTATATTTGATGACATATATAAACTATTTATGACCTTTTTCCTTCTTTATTGCTTACTTAATTTCTACAAATTAGAAAAATCAATAAAAAATTAGCACAAGAATTCTCTTAGACTGAACAATAAAAATTTAGGGCTATTTCATTCTGGCGGTAGGAACAGACCTCATGCTATCCGCTACAGTCTGTCTCACTCAGGTGAAATGTGCTGCAAACTGCGCGATCGCTTTCCACAGCCTCTACAAAGTTGGTATTCAAACTCTAGACTTCAATTGTGTCAATTTCATGAGTTTGATATACTCATGTTGTACTTACCAAGCTGATTCCTCGTTATGAGGTAACATGACCACACCGATATCATCTAATCCAGAAACGGTAGAAAACAAGCGACAGAACTTCAACATTACTCCAGAACAAGAAGCAAAGCTCAACTGGCTACGTGATGCGATCGCTGCTCCTAATACCAAAGAAACAATCTTGCGTTCCATCGACCTTATGGTTACTCTCAAGCGCCACATGCGTCCCGGTACTCAACTTTTTCTGCACACAAGAGAAGGGCAAGTCCGCCTACTTATCCCAGAACTTGAATCTCCCCCAACAGGCGACTGGCAATATCTGGTGGAACGCCCTCATCCTTGGCGGCGGCAACTTTACATCAAAGGGCGAAAACTACTTGCCTCGACTGTTTGGCAGGATATGATTGTTAACCAGATGTCAATAGAAGAGGCAGCAGATAATTGGAACCTTCCTCTTGCTGCGATCGAGGAAGCTATTCACTATTGCGAAAGTCACCAAGAATTTCTGAAACTGGAAGCAGAAGAGGAGCGTTACCGCCTCGAACAATAAGGAGTCTCCCTTGAGCCTAAAACTACTCATTGATGAAGACTCCCAGGCAAAACGTTTAGTTAATTTGTTACGGAGTGCTGATCGTGATGTTAGTTAAAGAAGCCGAGAAAGTATTAGACGCGGTGACATGACCAAAGTTTATTTAGACACAAGTATTTATAACCGCCCCTTTGATGACCAAACACAGCCAAAAGTATTTCTAGAAACACAAGCTGTCATCTTAATTTTACAAATGGTCGAAGCCAAATTAATAGAATTGGTTAGTTCTTCAGTTCTAGAATATGAAAATAGCCGTAACCCATTTCCTGTAAACCAACAGTCAATGGAGCGATACTTACAAATAGCTACATTGAGAGTATTACTAGATGAAAATATTAGAGGGAGAGCAAAAAAACTAGAACAACAAGGGATTAAAGCCATTGATGCTCTCCACGTTGCTTGTGCCGAAGCTTCTCAAAGTGATTATTTTATCACTTGCGATAAAAGATTAATCAATCGCTGTCAAGGTTTAACACTCAAAGCAATTAACCCCACTGATTTTATTTTGGAGATAGAAGATGACAATTAAAGTTATTAACGAACACCAAAACTTACAAGAAGTAATACAAGTTTTACTCACACATTTAGAGCCATCCAAGGTGATGAAATTTTGGGCAGCTTGTAAATTAGGCGAAGGTGATTATTTACAACTAAAAGAAAAGCTATTTGCTCAAGACAATGTTGATAGTTTGTATGAAAAAATTAAAGCCTATCAAGATATGTAATGAAACATAGATGAGTCATTCTGAACTGAACGGAGTGTAGTGTTCGCGTAGCGTCTCGTAGAGAAGAATCTCACAATATGTTTCATTTCGCTTAAATGACACATTTAGGATTTATGCAAGAGAGTCTATTCTTTTCCGAAGATGTTTAATAAATATCTTCGGAATTGGTATTAACATAAGGGCGCTGCAACTCAATCCCCAAACGAGAAAATTGCCCAATGATAGCCTGCATTCTAACCTCTGGCAAGTCATCCCCTTGATACCAAGCTTCCAGAAACCCATTTGCCACAATCTGACAGCGATTCATCCCAAAGCTTTCTTGAACAGCAAATTTCTGGTCTGGTTCTTCTGCCAACCCCAACCCTATTGCTAGTTGTTTGGTAAATAAAGGAATTTCTGACTTAAAATGCAATTGGTGTTCTTGATAAACAGTTTTTAAAACTTGCTTAACAACTTCATAGTCTCTCTTGTCAAAGTAAAGCACCCCTGAATCGTAGCGTTGGTATTCCTTGGGGTTATACAAAACCTTGAAACTGAAAGGAATTACTAACTCATTCAGTGCTTGTGTTAAACTCCTCATCATTGCCACAGCACCTTCAGGAGTTACATTAATATAAATTCGTACAGTTACAGACTGAATTTTCACATCTTCAATACGACTGAAGCCTGCATTCCCAACGGCCATGTAAAAGCCATTTTGCACTCGATTCTTCGGCATCTGGATAGCCACAGAATCACCTACTACAGCCGCTTGTTCAACAGCTTGAAGATGCTTATTCCGTTCAACATGCAGTCTCAAACCGCCTTTAGCTACGGCTAAACTGCCATCACCTTCTTCTCTCAAAACAGACCAACCAGGGTCAAAGTAGCCTTCTCCAAAATTACTTTCATGCAATCGCTTATAAAACCCCACATCTACCCCTAAAACAGTATTATTCTCCAAGTCTAAGGGCAAACCATTTCCTTCCCCATCTAATGCCAACGTACTTTGCATAGAACCGTTGTAATAGATACCGTAAAGAAAACTCCGCAATTGTAGACTCAGATATTTCTGTTGCATCTGGATTGGCATCTTCTGAAAACGTTCAATTGCCTCAGATGGTAATTCCAAAGGTTTGTAATCTGGATGATGGATGGAAAAATCAGATTTTATCTCAATTTTGAAATAGTTCTAAAAACTCTTGAATTCGCCACTCACTTAAAAATTCACCAGCAGCTTTCCCTTCCTGATTGTGTCGTTCTTGTTTAACAATAAGCTTGCGATCGCCTGACCAACTCAGTAATAAATTAAAATTTTTAGCTGCAATTGGTTCTACCTGACTGGGTGGTTGGTCGGAGTGATTACATAAACCATGTGCAACTAAATAATCGAAAACATTATGAGAATTTAATAAAAATGTCATAAGCTGTGAATGGATGAACTATTTATTATTTGTATGCCACCAAGAAATAATGATTTTTTGGTGGCGGCTTGATTACAGCAGCAATAAAAATTTGATGTTACTAGAAGATGTTACCAGGGTAAGCGCATCTCAAACCCTATTGACACGGTGGTTTTGGGGTTCAGCCAAAGCACAAATCAGTTCCAAATTACTACACTGAGCCAAGGGGTGGGATTGACATTTTCGTCTTTATGTGGTCAAAAAACATAAAAAGCTATTTGACCCATGTTTTTTCAATCATTTACGACAATTTGTCCTATTTTGAATGAAAGACTGATATTCAGATAGAGGTTTAAGCTTTTTGTCTGTATTAAGAGCTACAAAATTAGATGCGCTTACCCTGAAGATGTTACTAGAATCAGTAAACCAAGTTTTCGAGAATATGCGCTCACATTTTTATTGTGTAATCAAGCTTAAGGAATTTTTAGATATAATTTAACTAGTTTTCATTTCTCAAAACACCAGCTTCTTTTTCGATGCGGTCTAGAGCTTTCTTCGCTCGAAAAATAACTCTCAAATAAGCTAGTTGACTATTCCAAGGTGAACGAGGTAATACGGTTGCTTGAGAGTCACTAACAGTTGTATTTTCTGAAGGAATATCAGTAGAGATATTATCCATATAAATTGTATTTTGCAGTTTTTAATTACTAGAACTAACTAAAGATGATGCTAGATTTGATTCTTCTTCCCAACCTTCTGGCCATTGAATGCGATCGCTAGTAAAATGAAGCGGATCATTTTCAGGCCAAGGGGCATTTATCGGTTCTTCAATTAGCCCAAACTCCCCATTATCAAAGGGGTTTCCGTCCGCCCGACGTTGAAGAAAAACTCGCTCTCGAATACCGCCTTTTTCCTGAGTCAGGGCGCGATGATGACAATAAGGATTATTGCCTCTCTTATCAAAGAAAACGTGAGCAGTCCAACTGCAACCACCGCGACAGAGTTCAGCAAATTCACAAGTCTTGCAAAAACCCCACAAGTGTGATGTTCCTTTGGGAGTATCAGCTCCAAGATTAAACCGTAGTTCTTCAGTTTCTTCAATAATCGTCCGCAGTGAATAATCGCGGATGTTACCACCAGTGTATGCTGTGGTCGGTAGTGAGGGACAACCTTTGATAGCACCATCGGCTTCGATGCCTATTGCAGACAGCCCAGCACTACATCCCTGCCAGAAAGACCAAGCATCTCCTCCTCGCAACAGTCGCTCATAGGGCCCGTAATAGCCAATATTATTTCCTGGCTGTACTTGCACCCCTTCTCGCTTTGCGCGTTGAGCAACACGAGCAATCATCGGATATACATCTAGTAATTCATAAGGTTGCAGCAGAATCTCGCTATTATCTGCTGCATTCCCCATCGGTACAGTCAATTGAATTTGCCAAGCGAAAATTCCAGCGTCGCGCAGATGCTCGTAAATACGAGGAAATTCTGGTGCAGAGAGACGATTAATTTGAGTGTTGCAACCGAAGCGAATACCTGCTTCCTTGAGATTGCTCATAGTCTTAAAGGCCCATTGCCAAGAACCTTGTTTACCACGGAGGCGATCGTGAGTTGCTTCTAAGCCATCAACTGAGACAGATACCACTCTAATTCCAGCTTCTTTCATCCGGCGTGCTGTGTCGAGAGTGATCCCATAACCTCCAGTGGTCATACCGCAAAGCATCCCAGAAGAAGTAATTGCTTGGGCAATCTCCAGCCAATCAGGACGCAGAAATGCTTCACCACCAATTATGGTTACTTCAGTGATTCCCACTTCCGCCATTTGTTTGACTAAATCAAGAGCTTCTGCTGTAGAAAGTTCGTTTGCCCTTGTATGACCTGCGCGAGAACCGCAGTGCTGGCAAGCTAGATTACACTTTAATGTAATTTCCCAAACTGCATAACTAATTCGACGATAAGTCATTAGAATAGCCTCAATTAATTTATTAAGAAAAGGACGAATATATCCCTATCCGTCCCCATCAACATAAACTGTCAACTAAGCAATATTATCTGGTTGAATAACTCCATAAAGAGGCTGCACAATAGGTGGCTTGTGCGGACAATCATCAATAGGTGGCAAAATAATAACTCCATATAGTGGACGTGCTACTATATTATGCTTCCCGGTAATTGATGAAGCCCCACCAAAAACGGCTTCTAATTCTTCTTCATTTAAATCCTTGAGTTCATCATCACCAGCAGTTGACTCCAACAATTGAGCCGTATATTCTTCAAACTCATCTTGGGTAAAATCGTAGCCAGCAGCTTTGACTCTTTGGCTACATTCTTCCTTACTATTAACGCCTTGAATTTGAACACGAAAAGCTTCATCATTTGCTAGCTTTGCATAAAAAGCTTGAACATTTTCTATGGACATGATTTTCTCCTAAAATTATTAAACTACAGACTTAGTTTTGCTTAACCAAAAATCGGTGTTGCTACCTGAACTGCTAGCTCAGATGCATTGTAGTTATCTGTAATAACTTGGGGACAACGCATACAAGCTGCCTTGCCTTCTTGCTGCCACCACCGACAATCTCGGCGTATGGAACAGGGTGGTAATTCTTCTGCTACTGGTGGTAACTTTTCTACAATTCGCATTGCTCCCCGGCAATCTTGTCCATCAAAATGCTGACAACCTTTAGCAGCACAAGGTGCTGCCGTCCGAAAAATTTCGGCGGGTGTAATTGGACTAGCTTGTACAATAATATTTTTTATAAGCACGAAATTGTTGGTTGCTTATAAAAGATATCTCGCAACAATTGCAATAAAAAATCTAGATAATTAGTACAATATCTAAATTGTTTAGCTGCCGAAAAGTTTGATAACCAACAAGCAATCGCCTCATCCGCTTTTCAAACGGTCGTGAACCCCTTTTAAGCCCAATCGCTAACTAAATTTATTATCTACAGCGTATTTCAGGTAAATGAGGTATGGAGGTAGGGGCATGGCACTGCCATGCTCTTACAATTATCTGTACCTCACCAACTTGCAATCTGCTGTATTTGTTCATTTTTATAAAAATAAACAACTAGATAATAGAACTATTGGACAGTGGTTTAGTGAGTGAGATTACTGCCTAAAAAGACTATGATAAAAGTTAGAACTCCTCAGATGCAATGATGGCTCCACCTGCTCCAATTAAAGCAGCACCTATACCAACTGGAGTTGTGAAAGCTCCGACAACTATTAATGCTGCACCTATTATTCTTTTAAACCAACCACCCCCATTAATCTCTAACATTTCTTCGGCAGTAAGTTCACACAATAATAGTTCAGACTGAGAGGGATTAAGATCAGTAATTTGGATACGAGCCATTAAAGATATCCTCAATCAAGGTTGTTTCACTTGAGATTAAAGTTTTAATTTCCTTATTCCATTACCATAATTTGTTATTTCATCTACAATTTCAACCTTTTAATCACTACATATAGTGTCAAAAAAGATGCATTTATGGTTCTTCAGACGGACTGAGCTTAACTAAAAAGGCAATCGCACCCCAATTTTATAGCAACAAATACACCTTGAAAGGGCTAGTTATGAGAGCAAACCCAACAATTCAAATACAATATCTTAAGCAGTTTTGACCAATAGCTAAAATATTTATGTCCCGAAAGCTTTGTCTACTGATAGGAAATAGCCTAGATCACGCAACCTTTACAACGCCAAGCCTTTAGTATGTATGCGCTAGACGATCGCTCTGTCATACTCCTCGTTGGTAACTTCTCGCCTAACAAACAAAGCCCGATAAACAGGTTCACCCTTTTTTTGCGTACCTATTTCCCGTTCTGTGGGGACTGGTAGCGGGTTTTCAGCTAACCATTCTCCTGTACCAACTTTCTGATAAGCTGGGTGAGCAGCAAAGCGATCGCGCATTTCTACAGCAACAAATTCCATATCTGATTGTAAAAACACAACTCCCCCAACTGCAAGATAATTGGCTAATTCTGCTACTAGTTCCGGTTGCACTACACGACGTTTAGCATGGCGAGTTTTAAACCAAGGATCGGGAAATTGAATTGTAACGCGTTGTAAACTTCCTGGCGGGAGGGAAGATAACAGCGATCGCAGTGAGTTATTCACATTGCAAAATAAATAGTGCAGGTTTGTGAAACCTAACTCAGAACGTAACTTATTCGCTTCCACCACTAGAGGTTCCCGAATTTCTAAGCCGAGAAAATTCCAGTTGGGTTCTATTTTGGCCATATCTACCAAAAACAGTCCTTTAGCGCAGCCAATATCTAAATGTAGCGGTTGATTTGGCTTTGCATAAATTTTTTTCCAATCAAGGGGACTTGCCGGTGTTTGATACTTTTTAGCAAGTGGATTAACATGCTGGCGGACTCGGACTGCTGCCAAAATTTTCTCTCCTTTACGTGAAAATATCTTGATATACTAACTATGAAACTCTTTTTCAATTGATGAACTGTCACAAACGTTTGAAATTGTACTCAATCAGGAAGCGTAGCTTGCCGCCATAGGCATCGCCTCATCAAAAAGCCAACGTGTATTTAAGTGTAAAGGAAAATGTAAAACCTTTATTTGCTAAGACTTTGAAGAAACTCTTGCTTGAGCGCAAAATAGTTAGTAATCTCTGCAACAGTAAGCGGTGTAACTTTTGTTTCTGCTCGGATTGGCTGTAATAAAGCATTTAGGCTGCACTGTGAACTGTTAGCCTTTCTATATACACAACAGTCACTCATGCGAACTATCCTAAAGTAGTCACCTATTTCTAGTTGTTGGAAAGTCATCAGATCCTCAAAATTTTTGGTAAATAACGGTTATAAAAGTAAGAGCTTATAAAGCCAATTTTAAATTGTTCTCTTAAATTTACCCTGTCATATTTCAAGTTAAGTAAATTTGCACTAAGCAAGCTTTTAGTCCATTGCTCTCTTTAACTAGCTAAGAGGCTATTTACCGTAATTTATTATACCTTTTTTTACTAGATATTTGAGTTAGTTACCCAGGCAAAAAAAAGCAATATATGTTAGTATTGTATCAAATTATGGCAATTATTCAAGAGCAATTTAGAATAATTTTGCGCTTTGTTGAGTAAACAAGCTAAAATCTACGATTTTTGGAGATTTTTAGGTTATGACAACCTCACAGGAGAGGATTATCCCGATAGATTTGCGAACCGAAATGTCGCAGTCTTATCTGGAATACGCCATGAGCGTGATAGTGGGTCGGGCGTTGCCAGATGCCAGGGATGGTCTAAAACCTGTGCATCGTCGCATTCTATATGCAATGCACGAGCTAGGTCTGCTCCACGATCGCCCCTTTAAGAAATGCGCCCGTGTGGTGGGGGAAGTGTTGGGTAAATATCACCCCCACGGTGACACAGCAGTATATGATGCCTTGGTGCGGATGGCGCAGGATTTTTCCATGCGATCGCCTCTAGTTAACGGACATGGTAACTTTGGTTCGGTAGACAACGATCCGCCAGCCGCCATGCGGTACACAGAATGCCGCTTACAAGCTTTAACTAGCGCAGGTCTACTCCACGACATCGAGTATGAAACCGTAGATTTCGCCGATAACTTCGACGGTTCCCAGCAAGAACCGACAGTGTTGCCGGCGCGGATTCCGCAATTGTTGCTCAACGGTTCTTCTGGGATTGCCGTGGGAATGGCAACTAACATTCCGCCGCACAATTTGGGCGAATTGATTGATGCTTTGGTGGCTGTAATCCACAATCCAGAAATCACCGATATCGAATTAATGCAGTATGTCCACGGCCCAGACTTTCCGACTGGGGCGCAAATTTTGGGGACATCTGCCATTCGAGAAGCTTACACCACCGGGCGCGGTTCCATCACCATGCGTGGTGTGGCTAACATTGAAACCGTTGAACAACGGGGACGACCAGATAGAGAAGCAATTATCATCACCGAATTGCCCTATCAAACCAACAAAGCGGCGCTGATTGAAAAAATCGCCGAAATGGTGAATGAGAAGCGTTTAGAGGGCATCGCAGATATCCGGGATGAAAGCGATCGCGACGGGATGCGAGTTGTCATCGAACTCAAGCGTGATGCTTATCCCCGCGTCGTTTTGAACAACCTCTACAAACAAACGCCACTGCAAGCCAACTTCGGCGCGAACATGCTGGCGTTGGTGAATAGCGAACCCCAAGTACTCACCCTCAAGCAGTTCTTAACCGTCTTCTTGGATTTCCGGATCGAATCCATTGCCAGACGCACCCGCTACGAACTGCGGAAAGCCGAGGAACGCGACCATCTCCTGCAAGGGTTATTAATTGCCCTATCCCATTTAGATCCAATTATTGTCTTGATTCGCCATGCTCCCGATGCGCCCACAGCCAAAGGCGAATTAATCACAACTTACGGACTTTCGGAAGTGCAAGCAGATGCAATTTTGCAAATGCAATTGCGGCGGTTGACTGCCTTAGAAGCAGACAAAATTCGTCTAGAACACGAAGAATTACAAGCGAAAATTACCGATTTGCAAGATATTTTGGCACGCCGGGAGAGAGTGCTAGAAATCATTGAAACTGAAGTCGCACAACTAAAAACTAGCTTTGCCACACCCCGCCGCACGGTGATTTTACCAGGGGAAGGGGAATTAGATGACCGCGACCTTATTGCCAATGAAAAAGCAATAATTTTGCTTACAGAGCAAGGTTACATCAAACGGATGCCAGTTAATACCTTTGAAGCGCAAAGCCGTGCTACCAGAGGCAAAGCCGCAGCCAAGGTGAAAGATGATGATACCATTGAGCATTTTTTGACTTGCTGCGATCACGACAGTATTTTATTCTTTAGTGAGCGTGGTGTTGTTTATTGTCTGAGAGCTTATCAAATTCCAGCGAGTTCGCGTACTAGCCGAGGGACACCAATTGTCCAGATGCTACCGATTCCCAAAGAGGAAAAAATCACCTCGATTGTACCAGTTGACGAGTTTAGCAGTGAAGAATATTTGGTCATGCTCACTAAGGGCGGCAATATCAAGAAAACCGAATTGACAGCCTTTAGTCACATTCGCGCCAATGGTTTGATTGCCATTTCCTTAGAAGAAGGCGACCAGCTGCGCTGGGTGCGACGCGCTAGAGTAGAGGACAGTGTAATTATTGGTTCTCGTAACGGAATGGCGATTCACTTCCGGTGCAACCACGAACAACTGCGTCCTTTAAGTAGGGCGACTCGTGGGGTGAAAGCCATGAAACTCAAAAATAAAGATGAACTTGTGGGTATGGATATTCTGCCTGCAGCAATTCTTGAAACTTTGGATACAGTTACAGAAGCCGAAATTGAAGATATCGAAACAATCGAAACAGAAGATATCGAAATTACCGAAACTAGTGAAGAGTCCGCAGAAGTGCCTAGCAATGGCATTGTTGGCCCTTGGGTGTTGGTAATTACAATGGGAGGATATGGTAAGCGCGTACCAGTTGCCCAGTTCCGCCTGCAAAACCGTGCTGGTCAGGGTTTAATGGCAACCAAGTTCAAAAACCGCAAAACAAAAGACAAGTTGGCAACCCTACGCATTGTCAACAATGATGATGATGAAATCATGATGGTCACCAATCGCGGTATTATCATCCGTCAAGCGGTGAATGCAATTTCTATCCAATCGCGATCGGCAACTGGGGTAAGAGTGCAACGTTTAGACGAAGATGACGCCATTACCGGAGTGGCAATAGTTCCACCTGATGCTGTCGATGCAGAAGAAGCAGAGTAAAAAGCAGGGGGAGCTAGCGTTGCAGGGGAGGCAGGGGGAGAGGTTAACCTCTTTACTCGCTTACTTGATTGCCTTAGCTAGCGGCATTTTAATGGGGCTGACCGTCGCCCCTGTCGGCGCATGGTTCTTGGCTTGGATTGCCCTAGTTCCTTTATGGGTGCTAGTTGTCACTTCAGCCAAAGGCAAAAACCAATCTCCCCCTGCTTCCCCTGCTCTCTTCTGGGGTATCGGTTATCACGGAGTCGCCCTATCCTGGATTACCGGAATTCATCCGATGACATGGTTGGGCGTTCCTTGGTTGCCAAGCTTGGCAATCACGCTCTTTTGTTGGGGATTTATCAGTGTCTTGGGAGGGGTATTCGTTAGTATTTGGGCGGCTGTGATGGTTCGCCTAAACGGGCAAAAACCGTGGCTACGTGTACTGATTGGTACAGCCGTCTGGTGCGGCTTAGAGAGTCTATGGAGTGCCGGGCCTTTGTGGTGGAGTTCTCTTGCTTACACCCAGAGTCCGCACAATCTCTTAATTTTACATTTGGGGCAACTCTCTGGGCCTAATACTGTGACAGCAGCGATCGCTTCTGTTAATGGTTTAATTGCAGAAGGATGGATGAACCGCCAAAACGCTAAGATTTCCTCTGCGCCTCTGCGGTTCGTTAATAAATACTGGGTTATCGCCACAGGATTATTAATTACCTTACACCTCATCGGTTTTATCTTATATAGCCGTCCCATCGCTCAATTACCAGAAGCAGCCTTGAAAGTGGGGATTGTTCAGGGTAATATCCCGAACCGACTTTTACGAAGTTCCGAAGGGTTTCGTCGTGCCCAAGAAAACTATACCAATGGATATCTAACTTTAGCAGACCAAGGTGTAGATGCAGTCCTCACCCCAGAAGGAGCCTTACCTATTTTCCAACGAAACTTGCTGGGAACTGCTTTAGTTGCAGCCGTGAAAGAAAAAGGTGTAGTTGCTTGGATTGGGGCTTTTGGCGAACGAGGAGACAGTTATACAATTAGCTTGTTTACTTTCAACAGTAAGGGTGAAATTGTCAGCCGCTACGATAAGTCCAAACTAGTACCCTTGGGAGAATATATTCCCTTTGAAGAAATTTTAGGCGGGATAGTTCAACGCTTGTCGCCTTTGGAAGCACACCAAGTTCCGGGTTCGACAAATCAAATATTTGATACTCCTTTTGGTCGGGCGATCGCTAGTATATGTTATGAATCTGCTTTTCCTGAGCAATTTCGCCGTCAAGCTGCTGCGGGTGGACAATTTATTGTCAGTTCTTCTAATGATGCTCATTACACTGCATCGATGCCATTTCAGCACCATGCACAGGATATCATGCGGGCAATTGAAACTGATAGATGGTCAGCACGGGCAACTAATACCGGATATTCAGGCTTTATAGATCCTCACGGCAAAACCTTGTGGATATCTGGATATAATACTTACGAAACTCATGCTGAAACAATTTATCGGCGACAAACGCAGACTTTATATGTGCGCTGGGGTGATTGGTTGACACCGTTGTTATTGATATCCTCTGGAGGAGCTTGGCTGCTAATTCAACTTGTGGGCATACAAAAAAATCAGTGATTAGTAATTAACTAGCAAATTACCTATAATAAAAGAACTCCATTCCCAGATATTTAGTATTAATGCTTCCCTTGAGAGCCAAATCATTTTAGATACAGGCGATCGCTACTAATAAATTGATATCAATTTTATTTTTAAACTCTTACCATTATTGGTAAGAGTTATTTTATAAGAGTAACCTGCCGCAATGTTTATCTAACCCCAATTAAGCAAATCAATCCAACAGACTAATAGTTGGCTGTAATGACTGAGCTTGAAAAGATAGCATACTTTGCTCACCAAAAGCAGTCCAATTTTGGTTAGATAAACGCTCAGAGGCAACAATAATTTGGTCTGACTCCTTGAGTGCATCACAAGACCAATAAAGAGTAGGAGCTTGTGTACGGTAAGCGTAGCGAATTGCTGCAATTGCTTGACCATCGGTGACAATTATATTGGCACTAAAGCTGGTGTCGTATTTTGATGCCAACTCAGTCAATTTTTGAACCGTGGCACGTAAGGCTGAGAACACAGTGCTGTCTGGAGATGACTGCCACATTTCCACTAGCAAAGCGAAGATATGTTCAGAGTCAGTCATGCCTTTAATCAGGCGGTATGTGGAATCAGAGAGGCTATCACGGATTGGTCTGTAGAGAGTCTGTTGAAAGTTTGAGATTTCGCCATTATGCACAAACAACAGTTTCCCACTACGAAATGGTTGACAGTTGCTAATGTCGAGGGATTCACCTATCCCAGCTAATCGCGCATAACCGACAGTACAAGTAGATTGTACATAGTTGCTCAACTCTTCGAGGTTGCGATCGTTCCACATCGGGATCGTGTTTCGGTAAATAAAGGGTTTACCCACTTCGTCATACCAGCCTAAACCTACCCCGTCTGCACAAACTACTCCTGATTTTAATTCTAAAGGACTGTAACTTTGTTTGTAGAGCGAATGCTCCTGTTTATACAGCAACTCATCTAATAGGATGGAATTACCAAGGTAGCCAATTAATCTACACATAAAAAAATGACGTTGCTGAAAGAGTAACGAACAAAATTCAGTCACAAGCCCCGATATCAATCGAACCTTTTAACTGTGCAATGACTGCGAATCTTTACTAAATTTAACAACTATTTTTTATCTTGTGTACGCTTTAACTATGACTAAAGTCATGGTTTTGTTTGCAAATTCGAGAAGAATATTTTCTAAAAAAATAGATGAAATAAATTTATATATAACTAAAGGAAGAAAAAAATATTCCTATTTTATGCATATCATTTATGACAGGATAATTTATTGATACCTCATTAACTCAATGTGAGTAAAATGAACCTCTCTCCGACTTTAACTAAAGTTCAAATCTGTCTCTCTCGTCCGTTGGCTACGATATACACACAAGTCTTTTGACTTGCACCTTTGTTGCATCGACCTTCAAAAATTAGCTTACTCTACGTTACGCAGTGACTCTAAAAAACCTGTGTGTACACAGTAGCAGCCGTCGGAAAGGGAAGGTTTGCATTATTAACAGGTATTGCCAACAAAAGCTAGCGTAGAATCAATGGGAGTATTACGTCGATATTTCAAGTAACCGCTATATAGAGCGATATCTAGCGACAAGTCGATGCCACTTCTACGCAACCAAACGGTTCTTGTACCTTGCTCAACCGCGCTATATCTACCCTACAAACTTAATTATCTCTATCTCTGGTAATTTTTTTAATCCGTTTGACTCATTTAATATTAATCCAGAGATTTATTCAAAGATGAGTTTGTTTGAGGTAAAGCCGCGATTCAGACGAAAGATATATCTAATGATTAACCAAATATCTCGCCCCCATTGCCGATGAAACTTCAGAAAATTGACACAGGCACAATAGTAGAAAGTTCCCAGTTTGTCGGGTCGTTGGAGGCGCAGCAAAAAGTCATACTACAGCCACAAATTCAAGGACGAATCGAATCGATTTTGGTGTCGAGTGGTCAACAAGTACAGCAAGGTACGCCGATCGCATCCTTAAGTTTAGATCAGGCTCAGGCTAATGTCGCCAGTTCGATCGCAGCTGCAAGTTCCGCCCAAGCAGCCTTGGGAACTGCTCAAGCAGAGCAACAACAAGCTATAGGCCAACGTACCAAAGCAGCCGCCAATGTTCAGCTGCAACGGACACAATTCAATCGTACCCAACAGTTAGTTCGCCAAGGAGCCATAGCTAGACCAAAGTAGCAACGGCGGGCTAGCCCCTAAATTCATTTATGGGGGTTAGCCGTTGGCGATTTCAAGACGCTCGATGACTCGCTACCGCTACGCTATCGCCGTCAAGTTTCTTTTTGGTTTTGGATGTACATTTTCACCGCTTCCAGTGGTGCGCCTCCCACTGTCGAAACAAAATAAGAATTAGTCCACAAAGTAGGTAATCTACTTTTCAACTCTGGAAATTCTAATCGCAAATACCTAGAAGTCGCACCTTTGAATCTCTTCACAACACGGTGTATTCCAAATTGCGGGTCAACTTCTACTAGTAAATGTACATGATCTGGCATTATTTCCATCTCTATAATTTCAACTTTAATGTCAATTGCTATTTGAGCAAGCAACTCTTTCAGTCGAGAGGCGATTGCATTCACAAGCACTGGCCTTCTGTATTTAGGGCAAAAAATAACATGATATTTACACGAATAAACAACATTGTTGTTTGATTTAAACTTTTGCATGGAACCTTGTTGACATTATATAGCCTGTAACTATATAGTATTTCAGGTAATGCTGTATATCAAGGAGGTGATTTAAGAGTGTTAGTAATGGAGTACAAAGCAGTTGTCAAAAAACCACAAGCAAAAGCTATAGATGAAGCTATTCGCACAAGTCAGTTTGTCAGAAATAAAGTGCTTAGATATTGGATAGATAATCGTGGTATTGGCAAGAAAGAATTGTACCAATACAACACTCAATTAAGAGCAGAATATGAATTCGTGAGAGATTTGAGCAGTCATGCTTGCCAAGCATCTGTTGAGAATGTAGAACGTGCTATCAAGCGTTTCTACGACAACTGCAAAACTAAAAAGCAAGGATTGAAGGGCTATCCAAGATTTAAAAAACATAGTCGCTCTGTTGAATACAAACAACAGTCTTGGAAATTACACCCAACAAAACGACGAATAACATTCACTGACAAGAAAGGTATTGGTGAACTCAAATTATTGGGCAAGTGGGATATCCATACTTATCCTGTTGAGCTAATCAAAAGAGTTAGGATCGTTCGTCGTGCAGATGGGTATTATGTGCAGTTTTGCGTAAAAGTTGATAACAAGCAGGAAGCACCATTAACTAATTCTGTTATTGGTATTGATGTGGGATTGGAATACTTCTACTCTGATTCTTTCGGCAAGCATGAAGAAAACCCGCGATACTTGCGTAAAGCTGAGAAAGATATCAAACGGGTTCAGCGTAAAATTTATAAAAAGAAAAAGGGGTCATCTGGTAGAAGGAAAGCTCGTGGTGTTTATGCTCGTAAACATTTGAAAGTAACTCGACGAAGGAATGAACACGCCAAAAAATTGGCGCGTAACTTATGCCTAGCTAACGCTAAGGTTGTCTTGGAAGATTTAAATGTTAGTGGGTTGGTGAGAAACCACAAACTTGCCAAGAGTATTTCTGATGCGTCTTGGTACAACTTCCGCCAGTGGCTTGAATACTTTGGAGAGAAATTAGGTCGGGAAATAATTGCTGTCCCCCCTCATTTCACCAGTCAAGAATGTAGTAACTGTGGTGCTAGAGTTCAGAAATCACTTAGTACTAGAACTCATTCTTGCTTGCATTGTGGTCACGTTGAACAACGTGATGTGAATGCTGCCAAAGTAATTTTAGGTCGTGCAAACGCTACCGGAGGGCATCCGGGAAGTAACGCCAGTCGAGATGTTCCCTCTACTTCTGTTGGACGCAAGTCCAGTAAAAGCAAGGAGCGTCAGTGACGCTGGAATCCCCTGCCTTCAGGCATGGGGAGTGTCAAAAGAGTTAGACGTTGCTAAAAATAATTTACAAAGTGCGATCGCAGACCTACAAGCAGCCGAAAAATAAATCGCAGCATCAGGGGCAGCCGTCCGGCAAGCACAGGCAAATATCCGCCAAGCCCAAGCAAGTACGGCTGCGGCACAAGTCAACCTCGGTTTCAAGCAAGTGGTAGCACCCATTACTGGTGTAGTCGGTGAATTTCCGGTCAAGGTTGGAGATTATGTCAACATCGGACAAACAATTACAAGGTAGAGAAGCATCGGGCTTTAGTAGTGGACAGGCGATTCAGGCAATGCAGCAAGCGGTGAGTGAAGCAGCAATACAGGGGGTTGGCAGTGACTGGATTGGCACTGCCCGCGAAGAATTAAGTGCAGGTAACTTGGGGATCAATACTACTCGGTTAAGCATTTTGAACCCAAAGTTTGGTTTTGGGAAAGGGTTACTGGGTTTGGGTTAAGGGTTTTTAATTTCCCTTTCCCCCTTCCCCTTTGCCCCTTAACCGACAAGTATTGACTTGGGGATTTTGATTTTTGGCTTCGGAATCATTATGGTGTTTCTGACGCTGGCTGCTCAGTATGAAAGTTATATTGATCCGGCGATTATTCTGTTGACTGTAGCGTTAGCGTTGTTAGGTGCGTTGAGTGCTTTAGCTTTGCGCGGTTTGGTAAATGATGTTTACGCAAACGTGGCGTTAGTGATGCTGATTGGATTAGCGTCAAAGAACGCCATTTTGATTGTCGAGTTTGCCAATCAAGCCCTTGAACAAGGTATGACAATTCGACAAGCAGCTGTAACCGCAGCGCAAGAAAGATTTCGACCGATTGTCATGACTTCAAGCGCCTCCTTGCTGGGATTTTTCCCCCTGGTAGTCGCCACTGGAGCCGGTTCTGCCTCGCGCTGGTCATTAGGAACAGCCTTATTTGGCGGACTACTCGTAGCAACGATTTTGAGTTTGCTGATTGTTCCAGTCCTGTACGCAATTATCAAAACTTTGGAAGAGCGTTTCTTGAAGGGTAAACCTGCTAATCGTTCCCAACCGCCATCGCCAGATGGAAACCAAGATGGACAATCAAGAGCGATCGCTCATCAACATTCATCTGTAATTGTCAGCCAGAATACTGATGATAACAGACGTAATGATTTGAGCAAGTAAAAAGGAAATAGGGAGTTGGGAGTTAGGGAAGTCCAAAAATTAAATCACTAAATTCCTCTATCCAAGACAACTATCAGATATCTTCTTCCCCTGCTCCCCCTGCCTCCCCTGCTTTCCCTCCTTTCCCACTCTGCCTTCTATTACAAGAGGTAAAGATTAAGTTGCAACTTTAGGAGACGCTGAGACAATAATAGTATCCCCTAATAATTTAGCAACTTTATAAGCATTGGAGTAAAGCAAATGAATGCTAGATTGGTCGCTTTCTCTGGTTTTGTGACAGCATTTGTGGGTGCAGAAATTGGTTTTATTGCTGCTAATTTACTTCCTTGCCCTTACACCAGTCAAATGTACCAAAATTTAGAGCAAAAATACGCGATCATTGGTGCAGTTGCTGGCTTGCTCATTGGTTCTAGTCAAGAAATGATTCGAGAACTCAAGCAAGAGCAAGATGCAGAAGAAAACTTGTTACGGGACTTGAACAAAGCTATTCACTCAACTACAGATAAAAAAAATTACTGATCTGTTAGTGCAAGACATTCTTCTTTCAAAATAATTCCCTACACAACAACATTCTACTAAGGTAGAAAAACTGGAAGAGTTGCTCAAGGGCGTGTCATCAGTTAAACCAGATAACGACAGCAGCAAGATAGATAAATTGCACCTAATAGCAATTTTCCATAAAGATACACTAAATTATAAGAGACAGAGGTAAGGGTTTAGTCGATTATGACTCCATTTCCCTAATAGGTCGTACAATTACCCTCAAAGCGGTTAAGCTCGAAGGTATTGTTAGCTGGCAGAGAAAAAACTTTTATCTGTATAGTGTTGTTGAACCAGCAACAGGAGATAGTTTATTCTGCGAATTTTCTCACCCTGATAGCAGGAAAAGACTTATTCAGTCTGCGAGCATTGGAGTTGAGAAAATGTGTTTTTTCTAGTCCTTCATAAGACTCAATCTCTTCTTTGGTGACTAAATACTTTTCCATTTCTTGATACCAAGGTGCTAAAAAAATTTCATGGTGAACAAGCGAGGGGCCTAAAGATCAATAAAGACGGAAGTTAAAACAGGTTCAAGGGTTCCATCTCAGCAGAAGCGATGCCTATGGCGGTAAACTACGCTTCTATTTGTGGATGGGATTATATCATCACCTCGTTATTAAGTGCAATTTTTTAGAGAATTGGTATAAAAAGTTTCTAGCCCGCTTGTCGTTATAGTGTGTAAAGTTTAGCTCCTTTTACATATCTACGTGCCAAAAAAGTGGATGAAGGCTGCGCGGATTGCAATAAACCACACCGCAAGCGTAGCAAATAGGTAGAGGTAGAACCGAAGCATGATCAGATTGAATGTGCAATGGACAGCACTATGCAATACGCGAAACACAACAAAGACCCACGCGGCGTTCACATATACTGCATCTACCTGCTTCGTGATGAACAGATATAGTACAAGCGCATAGAAAAGTACCGGAATCTCGAATAGGTTCTTGAAGTTATCTGATGGATTGGATACATTTGCTGGTGATATCTGGGCTAGTGTGCTGCCTACAGCAAGATCCTCCGGACTGATCTTTCTACTTTTAATGAAACTGATACGGCGGATGTACATATACACCCAGACTATGAGTGTCAAAAACACCGTTGCAAAGAAAGGACTGAAAATTGCCTCTTGTGCCATTTGTACCTCTTAAATTTGCTCATTCTGTTGATGGGTAGACGATAGGACTGCTCGATCAGTAGAATAAGCAATTTCTTTTCTTGATTTTCATATCAAAGTGTTGTTGAAATTAAAGATAATATAGGCTTAGTATTCCAATGCTTCTAGACCTCGAACGGGTACACTTGAGTCAATTTCATTTATGACAAGTCCCTTGAAGCTTCTTTTTGAAGCCATCAATCAAGCCCGTAGTGAGCATGATTTGCGATCGCAAGTCACGCCAAAAATTGGTGAGTATTTCGCCGCTAAACGATGGAGAATTTTTTTCTTCGAGCAACTACTCTTAGCCGATAGCAATCAACATAAAATTCTGAAAATTGCACTATCCATTGAACATAATCCTGTAGCGCGTTATCTGGTGGAGCGTCATGCGCCTGTCCACGAAGCATTAGTGACATCACCAAAAGCTTGGAAAATCATCTGTCCCCGCCCTGATCATTGGCATGTGATGGCGGGGCCGATCATTAATCGCAATCAATTAGTTGGCGTAGTGGGTTGCACCCGTGAAAAGTCAATGCCTGCCTTTGATACACAAAATCTAACTGATATGAGCGCCATTTGCCTGCACTTATCTGTTTGGGCTACGACAGTTGGTTCACAAGCAATTTACGAAAGAAAGTCCCAGCACCAACTTTTTAAAACTGATCGCTTAACGCCTCGTGAATTGCAGATTGCAGAATTGGTTGCTTTGGGGCAAACTAACGCAGAAATTGGTCATCAACTTTGGATTACTGAAAATTCTGTCAAGCAAGCCTTAAAGCGAATGTTTCGTAAGCTTGAGGTTTCGTCTCGTGCAGAGATGGTTGCACAACTTTTAGCTCCAAGGCATCATTTACCAGGAGCAAATCCAGATTCATTAGTTCTAAAAACGTCAAAATAGCAGTGGACAAAGGTTAACAGCAGAATTGTCAGATCAATAACAGAGCCTGTTGCTAAAAAGAGGGGCTTCCTCCAAGCAAGTGGCAGGCTAACGACCTATGCAACAGCGATCGCAGCTACCTAAATGCGCTTGTTGGTGAATGTAGCTTTAGTTGGTTTAATTGGTGTCGTCGTTTAAGTAAAGACTATGAAATTTTACCGCAAACGCATGAAATATTTGTGCCAATTGCAATGATTCGGTTAATGCTGAGAAGACTCGCTTAATAGATTCTTTTAATACTTTTCAAACATCCTTTTAGGAACGAATTAACATTGGGTCATAAATTTGAATTTTTTGAACGCCGCAATTAGCCAAAATAGAGCTAACGTAATCAAGCTCATTGTCTGTGCCACTAATGATGAGTATGTAATTGCCTTGCTCAATTTGCTCGTTGTAAAAGCGTGCCCACTCATCTCCTATTCCTAGCCTCATAGCGTCAAAACGCTCACTTAAATTAACACCTATTGATCCTTTAAATTGAGAAAAGTCTTTGCAAATTAAGGAAATCTGGTTTACTGGAAAACCTGCCCCACAGATATCATTAATTGCAGCTTCAACATTATCTATGTTATTAAAGTCACTAACAGCATATTTGGTTAAAATCCCACTTTTATTTGAAATGGCAGTAGCAGAAGTCGTGGTGTTCAGATAATTTGTAGTTCCATGTTCACTGTTGAAATGCTCGTAAATGCCAAACTCTTCAATACCCCAACGCAGGAGAATTGCTTCTACTTTAGCAATTTCAAAAGATGTACAATCCACGATTATTAAATAGTGTCCAACTTCTACTCGCTGGTTATATGCTCTAGCTTGCTCTTCCGACATTCCCCAACCAACTAATGCACCAGCAAAAGTTCCAGTCGCTGCACCAATGCTTGCCCCTACAAGGGTTGTAACCAAAGCGGTTGCAGCTGCTCCAGCTAGCATTATTGGCCCAACTCCAGGGATTGCTAAAGTACCTAGACCTACTAATAAACCAGTCAACCCACCAACAGCACCTCCTGAAAGCCCTCCTACCGTTGCGCCTTCGTCGGATTTATCACCTTTTTCATCATCACCAATCTGATGATTGCGGTCTGTATTCTGTACAAGTACAGATACTTTTTCCATCGCCAAGCCAGAATCTCTCAACTCATGTAGTGCTTGTTCTGCATCTCGACGATGAGTAAATACGCCTACAGCACGTTGATATTTACTTAAAACCATTATTACTCCTTGGTAGCCCAGGAAAATTAATTACTTACAAATTTAGTATTTCACTATTTGTAATATTAAATACGAGTTTTTTGAACTGAAAATCATCCATCCTTAGTAGTAAAATTCATGACCTTGAAGGAAATAGT